>NZ_DASVSF010000021.1 GCF_036388275.1 Longimicrobium sp. | reverse complement strand
GTGTTCGGCAAAGCCAAACCTACTCCTTTCGCGCGAGATTCAACACACCCGGGTGCGCCTGTTTTATTCGTCCGCTTTTCCGGCTCTCCGACTCCGTCTCCACGTTTCCGGATGGGAACGAATTCATTCGCCCGTGCAGGCCCGGGGCGGCTTCGAGACCCTGATTCGGCTCAACAGCTGGTTTGGCTCGGGTTCGGCTCGGAAGGGCTAGACCCGAGGGAAGTCCAAGGCGGGTCCGAGTCCCACAGTTCCGTGCCGCTGCTGCGCCCAGGCTGAGAAGTGGCCCCAGCAAGATCCTTCGGCCCGCGTGGCATGTGCCGCGGGCGAATGTGGTGCGCTTGGGCCTCAGGATGACAGGTTTTGGCGTCGCATGACAGGATGAGCGGCTTCCATGAACGGATTGGGTTCCCGATGCCCGTACGCAGACCGACGAAGGAAGAGATCGCCGCCGCGCTGAACACAAACATCCCCGACGTGATCGCGCCGGGGCTGAAGGTGCTCTTCTGCGGCATAAATCCTGGGTTGTACACGGCCGCCGTCGGATACCACTTCGGTCGGCCGGGGAACCGCTTCTGGAAGGCGCTGCACGCCGGCGGCTTTACCCCGCGCGTGCTGGACCCGTCCGAGCAAAGTGAGCTGCTGCGCTACGGCTACGGCATCACCAACATCGTGGATCGCGCCACCACGGGCGCGGCGGAGCTCACCCCGGCCGAGCTGGCGGAAGGTGGGCGCAACCTGGATGAAAAGGTGCGCCAGTTCGCGCCCCGCTGGCTGGCCGTGCTGGGCGTCGGCGCGTATCGGACGGCGTTCAACCGGCCCAAGGCCACGCTGGGACCGCAGGCGGAGACGGTGGGCGGCCGGCCGATCTGGATCCTCCCCAATCCGAGCGGCCTGAACGCCAACTACCAGGCCGCGGACTTCGCCCGCCTCTTCCGCGAACTGCGCGATGCCGCCGAGGCCGGCTCCTCATGACAAACGTCACGCCGAAGTCGTGACGAATCGGCATGGTCCCATTCGGTGCGCGCCGCCAGCTTTGAGGCGGGCGATGCGAGAGTGCCGTCGCCGAAACCTAATGCAAGGAAACACCATGTCCGCAGGCCACGAACACGCCGTCTCGCGAGGCGTGACCGCTCGCGCCCGCCGCCGGGCCATCACCACCCTCCTGCTCGCCGCCGCCGCTCTCATCCCCGCCGGCGCGCCCACGGCGCAGCAGACGCAGGCGACGCTCATCCGCAACGTGCGCGTATTCGACGGCGAGCGGGTGCTGCAGGGGCACGACGTGCTGGTGGAGGGCGGCAGGATCGCCCGGGTGGCCCGGGGCGTGCGCGCGCCCGCTGGCGCCGCAATCGTGGACGGAGCGGGGATGACGCTCCTGCCGGGATTGATCGACGCCCACACGCATACCTTCGGCGACGCGCTACGCGAGGCCGCCGTCTTCGGCGTGACGACGCACCTGGACATGTTCACCGACGTGGCCACGGCCCGCACAGCCCGCGAGCAGCAGGACGCCGGGCAGGCGCGGGGACGCGCCGACCTGCTCTCGGCGGGCGTGCTGGTCACCGCGCCGGGGGGCCATGGCACCCAGTTCGGAATGCGCATTCCCACCATCAGCTCGCCCGACTCGGCGCAGGCGTTCGTGGACGCCCGCATCGCCGAGGGATCGCAGTGGATCAAGATCGTCTTCGATGACGGTGCGGCGTACGGCGCCTCCATCCCGTCCATCGACCGGGCCACCATGCGGGCGGTGGTCGAGGCCGCGCACCGGCGCGGGAAGCTGGCCGTCGTCCACGTGAGCGATGCCGCCAGCGCCCGGGCGGCGATCGAGGAAGGCGCGGATGGCTTGGTGCACCTGTTCAACGACCAAGGCCCCGGCGCGGACTTCGCCCGGCTCGCGGCGTCGCGACGCGCCTTCGTCGTCCCCACGCTCACCGTAATGATGAGCATCACGGGCACGGGGGGCGGCGCCCCGCTGGTGAGCGACGCGCGCCTTGCCCCGTACCTGCTGCCCGCACGCGGCGACGCGCTGGCCCAGGGCTTTCCCCGGCGCGTCGGGGCGCCGATCCGGACGCTGGATTCCGCCTTCGCGGTCATCCGGCAGCTGCGGGCCGCAGGCGTGCCCATCCTGGCCGGCAGCGACGCGCCGAACCCCGGCACCGCCTTCGGCGCGGCGATGCACCGCGAGCTGGAGCTGCTGGTTCAGGCCGGCCTTACGCCCATCGAGGCGCTCCGGGCAGCGACCAGCGCCCCCGCCACGGCCTTTCGCCTGGCGGACCGCGGGCGGATCGCGGTTGGGCTTCGCGCCGACCTCCTGCTGGTGGAGGGAGATCCCACCGCCGACATCACCGCCACCCGCGCCATCCACACGGTCTGGAAGGAGGGCGTGCCCATCGACCGCGAGAGCCTGGCGCGGAGCGTCACCGCGGCCCGCCAGCGCCAGGACGCCGGGGCCGCCTCGCTCGCGGGCGGGCTCGTCGCCGACTTCGAGTCCGGCGCGCTGGCGGCGGTGATGGGCAACTGGATGCCCTCGGCCGACACGTACGCCGGCGGCACGTCCAGCGGCGAGGTGACGGTCGTGGAGGGCGGCGCGGGCGGAAGCCGCCACTCGCTTTCGGTCACCGGCACCATCACCCCCACGCTCGCCTACGCCTGGTACGGGGCCATGTGGATGCCGGCCGAAGCCATGTCGCCCGTGGACCTGTCGTCGAGGCCGGGGGTGGCGTTCCAGGCCCGGGGCGATGGAAAGACGTACCGGGTGATGGTCTTCGCGCGGTCGAAGGGAACGATGCCGCTCATCCGCACCTTCGTCGCGGGACCGGAGTGGCGCGAGGTGCGGTTCGCCTGGTCGGACTTCGGCATCGACGGGCACGACGTGATGGGCGTGGTGCTGGCGGGCGGCCCGCAGCCGGGGCCGTTCGAGCTGCGCATCGACGACTTCGGCCTGCGCTGATGGAGACCGGCCCGGCCGCCGCCCCGGCATCATCCCCCCGCCGCCGGCTGGTGCCCGCCGGCGGCGGAGTGGGGTGGACGGCGTACGCGTGGCTCATCTACCTGACCTTCTTTCTGATCGAGCCGGCGGTGCCCCTGCGCCTGGCCCACTCGGCCCGCGCGTACCCGGCGGTGACCGCGCTCGTCGTCGCGGTGTTCCTGGTCTCGTACTTCCGCGGCTTCTGGGTGCAGGGCCGGGCGCTGATGGTGGTGGTCGCCGTCCAGGCGCTGCTGGGCGTGGTGATGACGCCGCTGAACGTGGGCGCCTCGGTGTTCTTCATCTACGCGGCGAGCTTCGCGGGAAACCTGGCGGGACCGCGGGTGGCGGCGCGAGCGATCGTGATCGTGGCCGCCGCAGGGGCGGCGAGCTCGTGGTTGGCGCAGCCCCCGCTGTGGTACTGGTTTCCCGCCGTGGGCATGCCCCTGCTGATCGGCTTCGTGAACCTTCACTACGCCCAGGAGGCCAGGGTCAACGCCAGGCTCAAGCTTGCGCACGAGCAGATCCGACACCTGGCCGCGGTGGCGGAGCGCGAGCGCATCGGCCGCGACCTTCACGACGTGCTGGGGCACACGCTTTCGCTCATCGTCCTCAAGTCGGAGCTGGCGTCCAAGCTGGCCACGCGCGACGTCGAAGCGGCGGCACGGGAGATCCGCGAGGTGGAGCAGGTGGCCCGCAAGGCGCTGCGCGAGGTGCGCGAGGCGGTGCGCGGCTACCGCGCATCGCTCGACGACGAGGCCCGGCAGTCCGCCGCCATCCTGGCCGCGGCCGGCATCCGCGCGATGGTGGACATGCCGCCGGTAACGCTGGAGCGCGAGGTGGAAGAGTCGCTGGCGCTGGCGCTGCGCGAGGCGGTGACGAACGTGGTGCGCCACTCGCAGGCGCAGGCCTGCAGCGTTCGGCTGAGGCGGGAGCCCGGCGGATATGTGCTGGAGGTGGAAGACGACGGACGCGCGGGCGCCGTGACCGAGGGGAGCGGGCTGCGCGGAATGCGCGAGCGCGTGGAGGCGGCGGGTGGAACGATGACGGGCGGCAGCGGCATCGGCGGGCGCGGCGTGCGGATTTCCGTGCGCGTCCCCGACGGGCCCGGGCCGGCCGCGAACGCCGGGACGCGGGAACCGGGAGGCTGGGGATGATTCGCGTGCTCGTGGCGGAGGACCAGGCGATGGTGCTGGGCGCGCTGACCGCGCTGCTCCAGATCGAAAGCGACATCGAGGTCGTGGGCCGTGCGGCGAACGGCGACGAGGCGCTCGCGCTGGTGGAGCGCGACGCGCCGGACGTGGTGCTGACCGACATCGAGATGCCCGGGATGACGGGGCTGGACCTGGCCGCGGAGATCACCCGGCGCAAGCTGCGGACGCGTGTAGTGATCCTCACCACCTTCGCCCGCGCCGGCTACCTTCGGCGTGCGCTGGATGCCGGCGCCAGCGGGTACCTGCTCAAGGACAGCCCCTCCGACGAGCTGGCGAACGCGGTGCGTCGCGTACACGCCGGCGGGCGCGCCATCGATCCGACGCTGGCGCGCGAGGCGTGGACAGAAAGCGACCCGCTCACCGACCGCGAGCGGCAGGTGCTGCGGCTGGCCGGCGAAGGTCTCGCCAGCGCGTCCATCGGCGCGTCGCTGTTCCTGTCGGAGGGCACCGTCCGCAACTATCTCTCCGCCGCCATCTCCAAGCTGGGGGCGGCCAACCGCGTGGAGGCGGCGCGGCTGGCGCGGGAGAAGGGATGGCTCTGATGCGTGCGAAGCTCGGGATCATGCTCGTCGTCCTGCTCGCCGCGTGCGGGCGTCCATGCGGCCCGCGGTTCACCATGTCGCCGCAGCCCACCGTCCAGGTAGATCCCGCGCCGGTCGTCGTGATCGAACCGCGGGACGTGGTCTCCGCGGCGCCCGCTCGATCCGTCGCGCAGTATTCGGTTGAGGTCGCCGCCACCGTGGCGCGCTTCCACCAGGCGCTGGAGGCCGGAGACAGCGCCGCCGTCCTGGCGCTGCTCGCGCCCGACGCGGTGATCCTGGAGTCGGGCGGGGTGGAGGACGTGGCGGAGTACCGCGGCCATCACCTGCCCGCCGACATCGAGTTCGCCCGTGCCGTCCAGTCCACCCGCACACCCGTGCAGGTCCGCGTACAGGGCGACGTAGCGTGGGCGTCCGCGACAAGCGTCGCTCAGGGCCAGTTTCGGGGACGCGCGGTCGCTGCCACAGGCGCGGAGCTGATGGTGCTCGCCCGCACCGCGGATGGCTGGCGCATCACCGCCATCCACTGGTCCAGCCGCACCCGCCCCTGACCTACCGGAAGGTGCCGGGGCTGACGCTGTAGGTCAGGTGATGGCGGCCGGTATCATCGTCCGGGCCCCAGAACCCAAGCTGCTCCGTCCACTTCACCGTCTGCAGGCGCTTGCCGCCCAACGTCAGGAACCCCGCCGCGCGCGTGGTGACCGCGCCCAGCTTCCGCAGGTCCGCCAAACCGCGCAGGACGGTGGTCGCACGCTCCGCCACGATGCGCTTCGCCGTCCCCGGCCCAATTCCTGGGACGCGCACCAGGTCTTCGTACGAGGTCGTCTTCACCTCCACGGGAAAGCGCTCCGGGTGGGCGAGCGCCCACGAGGTCTTGGGATCGTTGCCCAGCGGCAGGTTGCCGCGCTCGTCGAACACCACCTCGTCTGCCCCGAAGCCGTACTGGCGCACCAGGTAGTCGGCCTGGTACAGCCGGTTCTCGCGTAGCACCGGCGTTTCGGGCGCGTTCTCCAGAGGGGTGTCGCGGATGGGGCGAAAGGCGCTGAAGTGCGCGTGATGGATGCCGCCACGGGCGTACAGCTCCGTCACCTTGCCCAGCAGCGTGCGGTCGCTGTCGGGCGTGGCGCCCACGACGAACTGCATGGTCATTCCCGAGGCTCCGCCGGGGTGCAGCGGGTCGCCGGGCTTGCCGTCGCGCCGCTCCCCGCGCTCGCGCGAAACCAGCCTGCGCGCCTGCTCCAGGCTGGCCAGCGAGGTGTCGAGGCTCTTTTCGGGCGCGATCTGCGCGAGCGACGATCCGCAGGGCGCCTCCAGGTTCAGCGACACGCGGCTGGCCAGCGCCGTCAGCCGCTCGATCTGCGCCGCCTGCCCGCCCGGCACCATCTTCACGTGGACGTATCCGGTAAAGCGGTGCTTCTCGCGTAGCAGCTCCATCACCTGGATCAGGTCGTCCATCACCTTCACGGGCCGGCCGGGAATGCCCGTGGTGATGAACAGCCCGCTGCACCAGCCGCGATGGAAGGCATCGAGGAAGATCTTCACCAGCTCCTCGGGCTTCAGCAGCGTGCGCGGCATGGCGCGGTCGCGGCGCATGGGGCAGTAGTGGCAGTTGAAGCTGCACGCGTTGGTCATCAGGATGCGCATCAGCGACAGCTTGCCTTTGCCGGCCACGCGCAGCTCGCGGATGTTCACCGGCCGCAGCGCGCCCACGTCGTTGGCGTGTCGCAGCCGGGGCGGAAGCATTGCGCGGTCCTTACCAGGCGCCCCGTCGCGGTCGTCGCCCGCCAGGCCGATCAGCAGCTCCAGCTTCTGCTCCAACGTCATCGCATCCATCGAACACTCCTGCTTCGGGTTCTCTTCGTATCCGAATAAAACCCGAAGTGGATGACGACGCAAGACTCCGCCAACGCGCATCTGTCATCCCGACGGAGCGGCCCGTGGATTCCGCCCATACCTGCCGAAGCGCGTCTGTCATCCCGACGGAGCGGCCACGGCTGACCTGCCTGTACGCCTCACCCGGCAGCGACCGAGGGATCCGCCACACAGCAGGCGAAGCGCACGAGAGTCTTGGATTGCGCCCGGGTCCAAGGCGCACCGGAGTTTTGGATGCGCCACGCCTCATCGAGCGGGGTGAACCCGCCGCTCGGAAAGCGGAAAGCCCCGACGCGGGCCGCTGTCGCGTCCCGCTCGGGGCTTCACCTGCACGCGCATCCCACCATCCGAAGGGCGGCCAACCACGCGAGCAGTCCGCGAAGGCGGACTTCGTGCCTTTCCAGCCGCGACTTTAGTCGCCACAGCGGGGCCGGGTCAGCGGATGACCGCCTCCTCTTCCTGGACCCCGCGGAGCCGGGGGGTCGACGCGACGGTCAACGGTCAGCGGATGACCGACTCCTCCTGCTCCTCGTCTTGAGCCCGGTCGCGCCGGTCGCGTGGCGGGCGGCCGAACGCGTACGAGAAGCTCAGCGTGGCGCTGCGCGCGCTCCACTGGCTGCGGCCGATCTGCACGTGCGACGGGTCGCTCGTGGTGAACGACGAGCGGTACAGGTCGAACGGGTCCGTCACCATCAGGTTCAGCGTCGCGCGGTTGTTCCACAGCTGCTGGCGCAGCCCCACGTGCGTCATCAGCGACGACGACACGCGGCCCTGCGGCACGTCGCGCGCCGGGTTGTACGAGGCCATCCCCTGCATCGCCAGCGTCTCGGTGATCCGCGCGCTCACGTTCCCGCGCGCGCCCCAGCGGAACGCATCGCCCGAGTAGTCCAGCGCCAGGTTGCTGGCGTTGCGCACCTCGCGCGCACCGTTCACGCTCACGTTGCCGCTGATCCCCCCGATCGGCCGCACGGACACGCTCAGCGAGGTGCCGTACGATGTAAGCGAGGCCACGTTCTCCCACGTCACCGTCGACACGCCGGCCGCGTCCACCGTCTTGATCTGCGTCCAGTCGTTGTCCGTGCGGCGGTAGAAGGGCGAGGTGCGCAGCGTTCCGAACGCCGTGGTCCAGCTGGCGTCCAGGCTCACGGAGCTGGAGTACTGGGGCTCCAGCTCCGGGTTGCCCACCGTGCGGTTCAGCGGATCGGTGGACAGGTTCGTGGGATTCAGAATCTGCGGCCGCGGGCGCCGAACCCGCCGCGAGTACGAAAGGCGCAGGTCGCGCCCATCGCCCAGATCCCACCGAACGTTGGCGCTGGGAAAAAGGCTGAGGTAGGCGTTGTCGTACTCCTGCACCGCCCCGGGCAGCGTCAGCCTGGTGTCGGCGTGCTCGGCCCGCAGCCCGCCCTGCAGCGTGAACGCGCCCAGCGTGCGCGACGCGGTGCCGTACGCCGAGTGCAGCGTCTGCCGGTAGGCGAACGCCATGTTCGTGGCCACGATGCCCGGCTGGCCCTCGTCCGCGAACACCTCCAGCATCCGGTCGTCGTCGGTGTCCTGCACCTCGGCCCGGTATCCCACCTCCAGCCGCCCCTTGGGTCCCCACGGGCGCACGTAGTCGGTGCGCAGCTGCATCTCGCGCTCGGCACCCACGTCGTCGCGCACCCGCAGCTCCACGGGCTCGTCCGTGGGGCTGCCGTCGTTTTCGAAGAGCTCGCGCCGCGTGCGGCTGAACGTTTCGTCCTCGCCCGCCTCGAACTCCACATCGATGGAAAGCTCGTGCTCGCCGCCCATGAACACACCGCCGCCGCCGCCCCCAGGACCGCCGCGGCCGCCGCTGTATCCACCGGGTCCACCCGGCCCGCCATGCCCACCGGGTGCGCCCCGGCCCGGGGCGCCCTCGCCCCCACGCTCCGTCGTCCGCCGGCGCGCGGCGGCGGCAAAGCTGTGGCGGAAGCCCGCCGAGAAGTCCGCCGACACGCTGTTGCGGGAATCGTCGAGGGCGCGGTCGTACAGCTCCAGCGGGGTGCGCGCCTCGTTCATCCGGGTGTAGCGCGTCACGCCGTCGGCATCGTTCTGGTTCCGCCAGACGGCCCCTTCCGCGTGGAGCGAGGAGGCGCGGCTCAGCTGGTACTCGGCGGAGAAATCCAGGTTGCCGGAAAGGCCCTGGTCTTCGCGCCACGCGTCCTGTTCCAGCAGGGTCACGGGCGAGGCCAGCAGGTTCTGCCGCAGGTCGAAGCTGGTGGTGCGCCGGTCGGAGCGGCGCAGAAAGCCGCCGCCGAACAGGGTCCACGCCCCGCTCTGGTACGTGAGCCGTCCACCGGCGCCGACCTCGCCCCGGCTGCTGGCGTTGGTGAACACGTTGCCGCTCAGCCCCAGGTCTACGTCGCGGTGCAGCACCACGTTCACGATGCCGCCCGCGCCCTCGGCCTCGAACCGCGAGGAGGGGTTGGGAATCACCTCGATGCGCTCGATGCGGTCTGCGGGAAACTGCTGAAGGAACAGCTCCAGCTGCTCGCCCTGCATGGGCGCCGGGCGGCCGTTCAGGTAGATCTGCGCCGCGGTGCCGCGAAGCTGCACGCCGCCGGTGACACCCACCTCCAGTTCCGGCACGGCGCGCAGCACGTCGTTCGCCACACCGCCGCTGGCCACGGGCATGTCGCGCGTAGTGTAGATGGTGCGGTCCGGCGCCACGACCACCGCGGAACGCTCGGCCACCACCTCTACCTCGCCCAGCAGCAGCACGGACGAGGCAAGGCGGATGGTCCCCAGGTCCGCCGGTGCCCCCGCCGGCACCACCGCGTCCGCGCGATGCGGCGAGTATCCCAGCAGCGCCGCCCGCAGGGAGTACCGACCCGGCGCGGCCTGGATGCGGAACCGCCCCGCCGCGTCCGTCTGCGCCCCCGCGACGGCCGAAGTGTCGCCCCCCGCGTGAAGGGTCACACGCACTGACGCCAGCGGCCGCCCGTCCGCGGCCTCCACGACCGTGCCGGTGACGGTGCCGGCCTGTGCGTGCGCGGCGACGGGAAAAGCCGCCAGGGCGGCCGAAAAGGCGAGCATCCGCCCGAGGAACTTGAAAGGACTCATCTTGTTTTCCGCTGTCGGCGCGCCGTGTTGGCAAGGCTCGCCGGTGAACGATCCATGTGCAGGGTAGACCACCGGCCCCGCCTTTTCGTTGGGTCTCCGCCCGGGCGCCACGTTCCGGTGGCCCGGTTCCTGACGACATGAAAGGACGCGCCGCGCCGGGGCACCTTCCGCTCCGACCGCGGGCGGAACCGTGGAATCAATCGGACGAGGAGAAGCGGGATGGCGGATCGGCTGGATGCGGCGGCGAGCGGAACGTTCCTGGTGGGCGGCGACATCCCGGTCGACCGGCTGGGCTTCGGCGCCATGCGGATCACGGGGGAGGGCGTCTGGGGCCCACCGAAGGACCGCGAGGAGTGCATTCGCGTGCTGAAGCGAACCGTAGAGGTCGGGGTCAACCTGATCGACACGGCGGATTCCTACGGTCCCAACGTCAGCGAGGAGCTGATCGCCGAGGCGCTGTACCCGTATCCCCGCGGGCTGCTGATCGCCACCAAGGGCGGCTTCACCCGCTCCGGGCCGGGCAAGTGGACCGAGAACGGCCACCCGAAGCACCTGCGGGCCGCGTGCGAGGGAAGCCTGCGGCGGCTGCGCCTGGACACCATCGACCTGTGGCAGCTTCACCGCATCGATGCCGCCATCCCCGCCGAGGACCAGGTGGGCACCGTGGCAGACCTGCGGCGCGAGGGAAAGATCCGCCACGTGGGGCTGTCGGAGGTGACGGTGGAGCAGATCGAGGCCGCGCGGCGCGAGGTGCCCATCGCCACGGTGCAGAACCGCTACAACGTGGCGGACCGCGAGTGGGAGGGCGTGCTGGAGCACTGCGAGCTGCACGGGATCGGGTTCATCCCATGGTACCCGCTGGCGGTCGGCAAGCTGGCGGAAGAGGGCGGACCCCTGGCCGAAGCCGCGCGCCGGCGGGGTGTGGCCGCGTCGCAGGTGGCGCTGGCCTGGCTGCTGCGGCGCTCGCCGGTGATGCTGCCCATCCCGGGTACCTCCAAGGTGGCGCACTTGGATGAGAACGTCGCCGCCGCCGCCGTGGAGCTGGCGGACGACGAGTTCCGCCGCATCGGCGAGGCCGCGGGCGGCGACGAAGGCTGATCCACACACGGGGGATGCAGAACGTGGCGAGCAACGACGTGGTCGCCCGCATCGGGCGGGAGCACTATCGCACGGAGATCGAGGTCGGCGGAAAGAGCGTCGTCGTCGACGAGCCCGCCAGCTTGGGCGGGGGCGATTCCGGCCCGACGCCCTACGACATGATCCTGGGATCCATCGGCGCGTGCACGGCGATGACGGTGCGGATGTACGCCGATCGCAAGGGCTGGCCGCTGGAAAGCGTGACGGTGCGCCTGCGGCAGGCGCGCAGCTACGAAAAGGACTGTGAGGACTGCGATGCGCAGGCGCTTCCCGGCATCACCATCGAACGGGAGCTGGTGATGGAGGGCGCGCTGGACGACGAGCAACGTGAGCGGCTGACGCAGATCGCCGACCGCTGCCCCGTGAAGCAGGCGCTGGAGCGCGGCGTCCACGTTCAACCGGCGCAGCCCGCGTGATGCGTCGGTCCTGGCTTGCCGTCCTCCCGCTGGCGTGCGTGCTGTCGCTGGCGGCTTGCGGCTCGGGGGTGGAGCTGGTCGCGGAGAGCGACGGGCCGCCGCCTTGGCGCACGGCGTTCACCGAGCGTGCGGCATTCGTGGCGGCTCGCGACAGCAACACCCTTCACGTGCTTCCGATCGACAGCGCCGGCCAGCCGAGCGCCGCCGGGCGGCTGCGCGTTCCCGGCCGCATCGACGCGATGGCGGCGCGCGGCACGCACGTGTTCCTGGGCATCACCCTTCACCAGAACGCGCTGCAGGAGCCGCTGACACGCGAGTGGATCGACCGGGGATGGCTGCTCATCGACGAGCGGTTCTCGTCCGGCGGCGCGTTCCTGGGCGGGAGCAACCTGGTGATCTTCGACGTGGCCGATCCGGCGCGCCCGCGCTTTGTCTCGGCGCTGGTCACCACCCCCATGCCGATGACGGACATCCGCGAGATCGTGCTGCAGGACGGCCGGGCGTACCTGGTGACGGACGTAGGCGTGTGGCTCGCCGACGTCGCCGATCCCGCCGCCCCGCGGCTGGTGGGCCGGGTATCCGAGACTGGCGTGGCGGTGGCGGCCGGCCGGCACCTGTACGTGGCCGAAGGCGCGGCGCGGCCGGGAGATTCGGCCGGAGCGCGGAACGTGGGCGGCGGGATGAAGATCGTGGACGTGTCCAACCCCGCCGTGCCGCACGTACTGGGCCGGCTGGACGCACGCGCGCTGGGCACGCGCGAGGACGCGGGTGTGTACGGCGCGGACGTGGACGTGATCGCCGCGGGCGAGCGCCACGTGTACCTGGACGCCGAGGTGCGGGTGGGTGCGCGCACCCGCGACTTCCTGGTGACGGTGGACGTGTCCGATCCCGCCCAACCGCGCGAGGTGGGGCGCGTGGAGGTGGATTTCCTGGACGGGCTCGTCGTGCGCGGCCGGACGCTGTACGCCTACGGCACCGGCGGATCGCGCGCGCTGGTGCGGCGCTACGATCTATCCAACCCCGCGGCGCCCCGCGAAACGGGCCGCTACGACCTTGACGACGCCACCGACATGGAATCCGTCGGCAACCTGGAGGCGGCGAACGGCCTGGTGTACGTGCAGAACGACGACCTGGGGGTCTCGGTCTTCCGCCTGCCTCGCTGAGGCTGGAGTTCGCGGCGGGTCGCCTCGCGGAAAAAAAGTACGAGCGTTTCGGGCGGCCGGGTGCTATTATTGCGATGTCCCCTCAGGGTCGGACACACCAGGCACCCAGGACGCACCATGCATGGCAACAAGCAGGCGTACCAGGCCGCGTACGAACGCGCGCTCTCCGGCAAGAGCACGCGGAGCCTCCTCGACATGCTGACGTGGCCGTTCGAGGACAACTACAGCCGCCAGTCGCGCGAGCAGGGCGCCCGTGACGGCGCCGCGGCCCGCCTGGCGCAGGGAGCCGCACAAACCTCGAGCGCGCCGACGCAGCACTGAGGCCGCCACGGCCCGGCGCTTCGCCGGGCCGTCTCGTTCCTCCGCCGGGTCCGCCGCACCCGCTCGACGGGTGGGGCCGGTTCGGCTATTCTCCGCGAGTTCAGAGTACCTCCCCGCTCCCAACCTCCCACCTACCTGATCGACCCATGGCGAGCAGCAAGGCCGCGACCGTCGAAGAGTACCTCCAGGAACTGCCGGAAGACCGCCGCGAGGTCGTCTCCACCGTGCGCGACGTCATCCTCCGCAACCTTCCGGACGGCTACACGGAAACGATGGCGTGGGGGATGATCACCTACGGCATTCCCCTGGAGCGCTATCCCACCACCTACAACGGCCAGCCGCTGGGATACGTGGCGCTCGCCGCGCAAAAGAACAGCTACTCGCTGTACCTGTTGGGCGCGTACATGGACCCGGCGCAGGAGGAGGCGCTGCTCGAGGCGTTCCGGCGGGAGGGGAAGAAGCTGGACATGGGCAAGTCGTGCGTCCGCTTCAAGAAAACCGCGGACCTGCCACTCGACGACATCGGCCAGCTCATCGCCGCGACCACGCCCGAGCAGTTCATCGCACGCTACGAAGCCAGCCGCGCCCGGTGAGCTGAACTGCGGGTCTCACGCGGAGGCGCCGCGACGAGCACAGTGGCAGAGGCCTCGGCCCTGCTGGGGCGACTGAAGTCGCGGCTGCAACATCACGAAGTCCGCCTTCGCGGACTGCACGCGCAGTCGAGTGCGCGGTGCCATCCGAAGTGCAATTCAGGTCTCCCCCTCCCCTGCGCAGCGGGGGACGGGGGCCGGGGGGAGGGGGCTCCCAAGGCATTCACCGGCAGCCCGCCCATCCGATGTGACGTCTCCCCTCTCCCGGCGCAGTTTGCCGGGGGAGGGGCCGGGGGAGGGGCCCGCCGCGGCGTGCCCCGGGGTTAGTCGAAACGCGGTCCGTATCGTACTTTCCAGGGAGGAGCCCCGCGGCTCCTCCTTTTGCTTTTCGACCACTGCCCGATCCGTGCGGACACCATGGCTCACGATCCGACCTCCATCCCCGCGGTGCAGCCGCTGGATTCGCACAACCGGCGGCTGCTGGAGAACGTCCATCCCACCACGTGGACCAATCCCACGCCGCCGAAGGGCGGCTACCACCTCGTGGTCGTCGGCGCGGGGACGGCGGGGCTGGTGACCGCCGCCATCGGCGCGGCGGTCGGCGCGCGGGTGGCGCTCATCGAGCGTGCCTTGATGGGGGGCGACTGCCTGAACGTGGGCTGCGTTCCGTCGAAGGCCCTGCTCGCGGCGGCCAAATCGTGGCACGCGGCGCGGGAGGCGGCGGAGCGGTACGGCGGTCCCGCGGCGGGCGGGGATGGCGATTTCGGCGCGGTGATGGAGCGCATGCGCCGCATCCGCGCCGACCTCAGTCCCGTGGACGGCGCCGCGCGCTTCCGCGACCAGATCGGTGTCGACGTGTACCTGGGCGATGGGCGCTTCGTGTCCAACGACGCCGTGGAGGTGGATGGAAAGCGCCTGCGCTTTCACCGCGCCGTGATCGCCACCGGCGGACGCGCTGCGGTTCCGGACGTTCACGGGCTGGCGGATTCCGGCTATCTCACCAACGAAACCTTCTACTCGCTCACCGAGCGCCCCGAGCACCTGGCCATCCTCGGCGGCGGACCGATCGGGTGCGAGATGGCGCAGGCCGTCGTGCGCCTGGGCGGGCGTGTGACCCTCATCGAGTCCGGCGAGCGCCTGCTGAAGAACGACGATCCCGACGCCGGCGAAGTGGTCGCGTCCGCGCTCCGGCGGGACGACGTCAAGGTCCTGCTGGGTGCGCGCGTGAAGTCGGTGCGGGCGGACGGGGCGGGGAAGACCCTGCGGATTTCGCACGAAGGCGCAGTGCGGACGATGGCGGCTTCGCACCTGCTGGTGGCCGCCGGACGCGCGCCGAACGTGGAAGGACTGGGGCTGGAGCAGGCCGGCGTGGGAGTCGATGAGCACGGCGTGGCGGTGGATGAGCGGATGCGCACCTCCAACCCGCGCGTCTACGCCATCGGCGACGTAGCATCCAAGTTCAAGTTCACCCACGCGGCCGACGCGCACGCGCGAATGGTGGTGCGCAACGCCCTCTTCTTCGGGCGCGGCAAGGTCGCGGACCTGGTGATCCCCTGGTGCACCTACACCTCGCCCGAGGTGGCGCACGTGGGCATTTCTCCCGACGAGGTTCGGCAGCGCGGCGACCACGTGCAGACCATCACCATCCAGATGGAGGAGGTGGACCGGGCGCGGCTGGAAGGCACCACGGAGGGATTCTTCCGCGTCCACCTGAAGGCGGGTTCTGACACCATCCTGGGCGCCACCCTCGTGGGCGAGCACGCCGGCGATCTCATCACGCAGGTGACGCAGGCGATGACGGCGGGGATCGGGCTGGGGAAGCTGGGCGAGGTGATCTACCCGTATCCCACCACGGCCGAAGTCATCCGCAAGGCGGCGGACGCCTGGCGCCGCGGCAAGCTGACGCCTACGGCCAAGAAGGCGTTCGGAATCTTCTTCAAGCTGGTGAAGTGACCGCCGCCCGCCGCCACGTGGGCGGCGGGCGGCGGATTTTCCCTGACCATCCCCCGAACCTGTGGATCACAGGTTCGCCAGCACCCAGTCGGTCATCATGGTGAACAGGTGCGCGCTGGTGGGCCCGCCCGAGATGGAGTGGTTGCGGTTGGGGTAGGCCATGAAGGTGAACTGCTTGCCCGCGGCCTGCAGCGCGTTGGCGAGCCGCACGCTGTTCTGAAAATGCACGTTGTCGTCGCCCGTGCCGTGCACCAGCAGCAGCTTGCCGCGCAGGTTGGCGGCCTCGCCCACAGGGCTGCGGCGGTACCCCTCGGGGTTTTCCTGCGGGGTGCGCATGAAGCGCTCGGTGTAGATGGTGTCGTACAGCCCCCAGTCGGCCACGGGAGCCACCGACACGCCGGCCTTGAAGGGCGAACCCGGCTGCATCATGCTGAACGCCGTCATGAAGCCGCCGTAGCTCCACCCCCAGATGCCGATGCGCTGCGCGTCGACGTACGGCTGCCGCGCCAGCCACTGGGCCGCGGCGACCTGGTCGGCCGCCTCGTGCTCGCCCAGCCGCAGGTACGTCACCTTCTTGAAGTCGCGCCCGCGCCCGCCCGTGCCGCGGTTGTCGACGCTGACCACCAGGTAGCCGTTCTGGGCCATCACCTGGTGCCACAGGTACCGGTTGCCGCCCCAGGCGTCCGTCGCCGTCTGCGAGCCCGGCCCGCCGTACACGTACATCAGCACCGGGTACTTCTTCGACGGATCGAAGTTGGCCGGGCGGATGATGGTCGCGTTCAGCATCGCCCCGTCGGCCCCGGGCACCTGGATGAACTCGGGCTTGCGGATGGCCAGCGCCTCCAGCGTCTGCCGCACGCGGGCGTTGTCGGCCAGGGTGCGCACGTGCGCGCCGTCCGGCCGCCGCAGCGAGATGACGGGCGGCACGCCGGCCTGGGAGTGGAAGTCCAGCCAGTAGGTGCCCGCCGGGCTCAGCGCGGCCACGTGCGTCCCCCGCTCGCGGCTCACCTGCTGCACGCCGCCGCGCCCGTTCAGCCGCACGCGGTACACGTGCCGCTCGGTGGGCCCTTCCTCCGTGGCGCCGAAGTACACCCAGCCGTTCTTCTCGTCGATCCCCAGGACGCTGGTGACCTCCCAGTCGCCGCGCGTCAGCTGGCGGGCCAGCGAGCCATCGCGGTTGTACACGTACAGGTGGTTGAAGCCGTCGCGCTCGCTCGTCCACAGGAACTGGCGCCCGCCGTTCAGCCAGCGGAAGTCGTCGCCCACGTCCACCCAGGCGCTGTCGGTTTCGGTGAACAGCACGCGGCTGCGCCCCGTCCCGGCGTCGGCCACCATCACGTCCAGGCGGTTCTGGATGCGGTTGGTGCGCTGGATGACGATCTCCGACGGCGAGGCCGCCCACTCCATCCGCGCCAGCAGCACCGACGGGTCGCTCCCCGTGTCCATCCACCGCGTCTCGCCGCCCTCCGCGCTCACCACGCCGATGCGGGCGATGGGGTTGGGGGTGCCCGCCTTGGGATAGCGAAGCGCCACCGGCTGCGCGTACAGGCTGTCCGTCTCCTGCATCATGTAGAAGGTGCGCACGGGAGACTGGTCGATGCGCCAGTAGGCGATGCGCCGCCCGTCGGGGCTCCACCGCCAGCCGTCCTGCAGCCCCAGCTCCTCCTCGTATACCCAGTCGAAGGTGCCGTTGATGATCTGCTCGCCGCCATCGCGCGTCAGCCGCGTCTCGCGCCCGGTGGCCAGGTCGGTGACGAAGAGGTCGTTGTCGCGAACGAAGCCCACCTTGCCGCCGTCGGGCGAGAACTTGGCGAACTGCTGCCAGCCGGCGGCGGTGGAGACGGGCGTCAGCCGGCGCGCGGCGACGTCCCACACGTAGAAGGTGCCCTTGGTGTTGGCGCGCCAGACGGGCTGGCTGTTGGTGTACACCAGCAGCTTGCGCTCGTCGTCGGACCACTGGTAGTCCTCGATGTCGATGGCTTCGCCCGCCCCCGCGGGCACCAGCGCGTCGGCGTCCACGATCACGGACCGGGTCCCGGTGGCGGCGTCCTCCACCATCAGGTCGCCGTCGGCGCCCACGAAGGTGAAGCGCTGGCCGTCGTTCATCCACTGCACCGCCGGCAGCGACTGCAGGCGGAACTCGGGCGAGGCGAAGATGCGCTCGACGGAAAGCCGCGACGGGTCCTGCCGCTGCGCGGGCGACGCCTGCGGCACGGCCGTGGACAGCGCCAGCACGGCCAGCAGCGCGCGGCGGGTGACGAGAGTGTGTGACATGGTTCGTGTTGGATGTCGGGACGCGCGCCGCAGTACGGAAGGCGCCGCGGGCAATGGCGATACTGGCGATTGATACGGGACGGCGCCAGTGCGGGTTCCCTCGCGTCCCTGTTGTCGCGCCGCCCGCACGGAGTATCTTGCGTGCTCCGGCTTCCGATCCTCCGCCACACAGCATCCGCCACCCCGCACATGAGCGTACCGCATGCGGCGCCGCACGCCGCGCCCGCAGACCACGACACCGGCACCTTCGTCGACGAGCTCCCGCGCAGGCTGGGCATCTGGAGCGCGGCGGCGGTGCTGGTGGGCTCCACCATCGGCAGCGGCATCTTTCGCGTGCCCGCCCCCGTGGCCGAACGGGTGGGCACGCTGGGCGCCTTTTCACTGATCTGGATCGTCGGCGCGCTGGTGGCGCTGATGGGCGCGCTGACCATCGCCGAGCTGGCGGCCATGTTCCCGCGCTCGGGGGGCGTCTACGTCTTCCTGCGCGAGGCGTACGGGCCGCTCCCCGCGTTCCTCTTCGGCTGGACGGAGCTGCTGGTGATCCGCCCCTCGGCGCTGGGGGCCATCGCCATGATCTTCGCCGAGTACGCGGGGCGGATGTTCGGCTACGGGCCGGGGTGGGTGCGGTGGGTGGCGGCCGGCGCCATCCTGCTGCTGGGGCTGGCCAACATCCGCTCGGTGAAGTGGGGCTCGATCGTCCAGAACCTGAGCACGGGCGCCAAGGTGATCGCCATCGTGGGGCTGGCCTTCGCCGCGTTCCTGCTGGGGGACGGCGGCGGCGGCGCGCTGGCCAGCCCCAACGGCCTGGCGCCTACCTCGTGGGTGGGCTTCGGCCTGGCGCTGGTGTCGGTGATGTGGGCGTACGACGGCTGGGCGGACCTCACCTTCATGGCGGGCGAGGTGAAGGACCCGGGCCGCACCATGCCGCGCGCCATCATCGGCGGAGTGCTGGCGGTGGCGGCCATCTACCTGACCATCGTGGCCGGCTACCTGTACGCGATGACGATGCCCGAGATGGCCAAGAGCACGCTGGTGGCCTCGGACGTGGCGCAGAAGGTCTTTGGGCCGGTGGGCGCCTCGGTGGTGGCGGGGATGGTGATGATCTCCACCTTCGGCGCCCTGAACGGGTCCACGATGACGGGGCCGCGCATCCTGTACGCGATGGCGGCGGACGGCAACTTCTTCAGCCCCATCGCGGCGGTGCACCCCCGGTGGAAGACGCCGTACGCGGCCATCGGGCTGGCCGCCAGCCTGGGGATCGCGTACGTGCTGGGGCGCAGCTTCCAGCAGCTGGCCGATTCGTTCGTGCTGGGGATCTGGCCCTTCTACGCGCTGAGCGTGCTGGCCGTGTTTCGCCTGCGCCGCACCCGGCCGGACCTGCCGCGGCCCTACCGCACGGCAGGGTATCCCGTGGTGCCGGTGCTGTTCCTGGTGGGCGCCTGCGGCATGCTGCTGAACTCGGCCATCAACGACACCGCCAACTCGGCGCTGGGCTTCGGAATCATCCTGCTGGGCATCCCCGCGTACTACCTGTGGCGCGCCGTGTCGAAGGCCTGAGCGGCTCCCGGCGCGCAACTTGCGGCGCCGCGGCGCGCCATTTTCAGGGCGGAGCGAGCGGAACCTTTCGGAACGGGCAGGCTATCAGGGCCGGAAGCACCGTGCGGAGCGCGCCCGGGAGAAAAGATTGACTTTGGACGCCTTGCGGCCTACATTGACCTGTTATGAGACATCATTTCCGGGGGGATACAAACCGCTCCGCGTGAATTGAGAGCAGCGAGCCTCGCACACCACCGGGGCTCGCTGCTCTCGTCATTTTACCCAAAGGACGAGCCACATGTTCTTGAGCTCACGGGCCCTGGATTCGTTCGACCAGTACCTGCAGGACGTCGAGAAATATCCCCTGATCGACGATCCCGCCGAGGAGCGCGCCCTTGCCCACCGGGCGCGCGCTGGAGACAAGCAGGCCGCCGAGCGTCTCGTGACGGCGAACCTCCGTTTCGTGATCTCCTACGTGAAGAAGTACCAGGGCCGCGGCCTTGGGCTGGCCGAGCTGGTGTGCATCGGCAACGAGGGACTCCTGAAGGCCGTGAAGAAGTTCGATCCGGACAAGGGGGTGAAGTTCATCTCGTACGCCGTCTGGTGGATCCGCCAGACCGTGCTGCAGGCCCTGGCCGAGCAGACGCGGTCGGTGCGCATTCCGCTCAACCAGAACAGCAACCTGGTGCGCCTGTCGCGCGTGGAGACGGCCCTTACGCAGCAGCTGGGCCGCTCGCCGACCGACGAGGAGATCGCCGACGACATGGGCGAGCCGGTGGACACCATTCGCGCCCTGCGCCGCGTGGCCGCCAGCGAGCTTTCGCTCGACGCCCCGCTGGACCGCGGCGACCGTGACAGCGCCAGCTTCGGCGAGCGCTTCGCGGGCAGCGAGGCCGAGCAGATCGAGGAAGAGGTAGAGTCGCAGGCGCGGCGCGAGTTCCTGGAAAAGATGTTCGAGAAGTACCTCACCGAGCGCGAGCGCAAGATCCTGTACCTGTACTACGGGCTCGACGAGGGCGAGGAGCGCACGCTCGAGGAGATCGGCTCCATGCTGGGCGTCACGCGCGAGCGCATCCGCCAGATCCGCAACCGCGCGTTCGAGAAGCTGCGCGAAAGCGCGGACGGCGCGGCCCTCGAGGGGTTCTGGGCGTTGTCGTAAGACCATGGCCGCCGGGCTCCACGGCCCGGCAGGTTCCCCCAAAAGAGAGGGGTGGAGACGGGTTCCGTCTCCACCCCTCTCTTTTTCTGCCTGAGGCCGAACGCACCTGCGCGCCTGAGGCGCATTCGGCCCGCCCCGCCCGCCCCACTCCCTCGCCCGCCCCCGTCCGCGCCCGCGGACCTCCCGCCCTCCGTCGAAGCCCCGACGCGCTCCCTCTTTCCCCGTTCACGCCCGCGCGGGAGTGCGGGTGTGAATGCCCTTGACGGAATATTCAACGGAGGTTATGTTGCCCATGAGCTTCGAAGTGGAGTATACGGACGAGTTCGGCGGGTGGTGGGACGGCCTGTCCGAGCGGGAGCAGGACTCGGTGGCCGCGTCGGTGGGCCTGCTGGAGCAGAAAGGCCCACACCTGCCGTTTCCGCACAGCAGCAGCGTTCGGGGATCGCGCTACAGCCACATGCGCGAGCTTCGGGTGCAGCACGAGGGGCGGCCGTACCGGGTGTTGTACGCCTTCGATCCGCGTCGCGTCGCCATTCTCCTGATCGGGGGCGACAAGACGGGCGACGGGCGCTGGTACCAGCGGTTCATTCCCGTGGCCGAGGCGCTGTACGACGAGCACCTGGACGAAGTCGCGGCAGAACTCGAAGGAATTTGACCATCAACGCGGGAGCACGTCATGGCCAAGAAGTTCCGAGACCTGATGGCGGACTGGAGCCCGGAGCGGATCGCCTCCGTCGAGGCCGAAGCCGCCCGCATGCTGCGTGAGATGCCTCTACACGAGTTGCGGCACGCCCGTAACCTGACGCAGCAGGAACTCGCGTCTACGTTGCGGACGACGCAGGCCAGCATCTCCAAGCTGGAGCGCCGCACCGACGTGTACGTCAGCACGTTGCGGCGGTACATCCGCGGAATGGGCGGTGAACTGGAGATCATCGCCCGGTTTCCCGACGGGGCCGTGCGCCTGGAGCAGTTTTCCGAACCCGGCGCGGACGGGCACGACCACGACGACGTGCCGTTCGGGCTTCCGGAACCCGTGGTAGCCGGGCGGCGCGCGCGGCGCTAATCTGTCGGCCCGTTTCGTCGTCCCTGAACACCAGATTTCAGACGCATCGCATGCCTGACCAGTTCTCAGCCCGAGTCCGCGCCGACTTCCCCGTGTTCGAGCGGCGCATCGGCGGGCGGCCCATCGCCTTCTTCGACGGGCCGGGCGGAAGCCAGGTGCCCCGGCAGGTAGCCGACGCCATGAGCGACTACCTGCTGATGCACAACGCCAACACGCACGGGGTGTTCGCCACCAGCGCCGAGACGGACGCCATCCTCACCGGCGCCCGCGAGGCGATGGCGGCGTTCCTGAACGCGCCCTCGCCGCGCGAGGTGGTGTTCGGGCAGAACATGACCACGCTCACCTTCGCGCTTTCGCGTGCCCTGGGCCGCGACTGGGGCCCGGGCGACGAGGTGATCGTCACGCAGCTGGACCACCAGGCCAACGTGGCCCCCTGGCGGCTGATGGCCGAGGACCGCGGGATGACGGTGCACGTGGTGCCCTTCTGCACCAAGACGTACGCGCTGGACTACGACGCGCTGGCCGGGCTGCTTTCGCCCCGGACGCGGCTGGTGGCCGTGGGCGCGGCCTCCAACGCCATCGGCACGGTGAACGACGTGGCGCGCGTGGCGGCGATGGCGCGCGAGGCGGGGGCGCTGTGCTTCGTGGATGCCGTGCACTTCGCGCCGCACCGGCTCCCCGACGTGCAGGCCATCGGCTGCGACTTCCTGGCGTGCTCGGCCTACAAGTTCTTCGGGCCGCACCTGGGCATCCTGTGGGGGCGCACCGAGCACCTGGAGCGGCTGACCCCGTACAAGGTGCCGCCCGCCAGCAACGCGGCGCCGGAGCGGTGGGAAACGGGGACGATGAACCACGAGGGGATCGCGGCGACCGCGGCGACGGTGGAGTGGATCGCCTCGCTGGCGCCGGAGCAGGGCGGCAGCCTGCGCGACCGGCTGCGGAGCGCATACGCGGCCTTCCACGCGCACGAGCAGGCGCTGTTCGCGCGGCTGTACGCGGGGCTCACCGCCATCCCCGGCGTGCGGGTGCACGGGCCGGGCGCGGACGGGGAGCGGACGGCGACGGCGGGGTTCGTGATCGACGGGGTGTCGCCGGACGAGGCGGCGCGGGCGCTGGGCGAGGAGGGCGTGTTCGTGTGGAACGGCGACTTCTACGCGACGACGGTCTGCGACGCGCTGGGCCTTTCGGATTGCGGGGGGCTGATCCGCGCGGGCGTGGCGCCGTACGTTACCGAGGACGACGTGGACCGGCTGGTGGACGGCGTGCGGCGTCTGGCCGGCGGCTGACGCCGATGCCGCGGCGCGACGAGGCGGTTCCGTTCCGGTGGGACGTGTCTCGCCGCGAGCAGCTGGGGCGGCTTCCGGAGGCGCCGCTGCCCTCGCCGTCCTGGCCCCCGCCGGTGCGGTTCCGGACGCTGTTTCCGGAGGTGCGCTCCTGCGCCGCCCGCGTGATGGCGCGCGCGGGAAATGCGCGGCTCGTGTTCGTGGGGCGGTCGCCAGAGAACCTGTTCGACTACTTGACCGGCGTCCTGGCCGACACGGTGTGGTGCGACCGCTGCGAGCTGCTGGTGGTGTCGCTGCGGTGGAACGACGACCGCGCGCACCGCGAGGCGCGCGAGGCGTTCCGCGCGCAATTGCGTGCCGTGGGGCTGGCACCCGGAGCGATCGCAACGGCGCCGCAGCCGGTGTGCTTCGTAGACATGGTGGCGTCGGGAACCACGTTCGGGCGGCTGTCGGATGAACTGGCCGCGTGGGGACGCGACGAGGGCGTGGACGTGAACGCAGTCCGCCGGCGCGTGCGCTTCGTCGGGATCACCGAGCGGGGGAAGAACAGCCCCAACGCGTGGCGGTGGTTCCAGCGGGTGCCGTGGCGCGTCGACTACCCCCGAAGCGCGTTGCGGGGGGTGTCGGTGCCGTACTGGTTCTGGCGCGAGCTGGGCGACTGGCAGGAAAAGACGGTGCCTTCGCACTACTGGTATCCCTGGGGGACGGACGCGATGCACCCGCCGATCCGCCATCCGGAACACCTGCGGGCGCTGCGCATCGCCGTGAAGCTGCACGAGCGCGGCCGCATGCGCGAGGAAAGGGAGCGATTCTGCGCAGAGCTGGTCGAGCGGCCGGAAATGCGCGAGCCCTGGCTGCGTTCGCTCGTGGTGCAGATCCGCGCACGCTGAGGCGGGGAAACTTCGCCTCACACGGAGGGCACGGGGGACACGGAGGAGGCTTTCCTCCGTGCCTTCCGTGCCCTCTAGCCGTTCAGGTCAGGTGCACGGCGTGCCGAGGGGCGGAACGGGCTGGTCCACGCGAGGCCGCGCCGGGCGGTTGGCTACTTCCACGCCGATGTCGGCGATCAGCTGCGTCACGCGCGCCAGCTTGTCGTAGTCGATCAGGTGGGCCTCGTCCTGCGGCTTGTGATACTGGTCGTGGAGCCCCGTGGTGAAGAAGGTCACCGGGATGCCGTACCGCGCGTAGTTGTAGTGGTCCGACCGGCAGTAGATGCGCTCCGGGTGGTTGGGCGCGTCGAACGAGTAGTCGAAGGCGAAAGGCCGCGCCTGCGTGCGGTTCACCGCCTCCACCAGCTCGCCCAGCTCGGTGGAAAGCCGCCGGGAGCCCACCAGGTACACCGAGTCCGGCGTGTTGCGGCCGATCATGTCGATGTTCAGCTGCGCGACGATGGACTCGCGCGGCACCGTGGGCGTGCGCGTGAACGCCTCCGAACCCAGCAGGCCCTTCTCTTCGGCCGTGTGCCAGACGAAGAGAACGGAGCGCGCGGGCGGCTGCCGCACCAGGCGCTCGGCGATCTCCAGCATGGCCACCGTGCCGCTGCCATCGTCGTCGGCCCCGTTGTAGATGGAGTCTCCATCCACCGGCTGGCCGATGCCGTCGTGGTCGTAGTGCGAGCCGATGGCCACGTACTCGCCCCGCCGCGCCGCGTCGGCGCCGGGGAGCACGCCTACGACGTTGAACGCCTGGATGGGCGAGCTGGTGCGGCGGAGGGCGTAGCGGAACGCGCCCAGGTCGGCCATGGGGCGGGTGGCCTGCGCCAGCGGCCGGCCGATCATCCGCTCCGCGCCCGCCGGGTTCGTGAGGAATACCGTGGGCAGCGCGCCCGCGGCGGGCGCGGCGGTGTCCGGGGGAGAGACGCTGCCGTTGCGGGCCACCCCCTGCGCGTACGCCCAGAACTGCTCCAGGTCTCCCTCGGCGATCATGATCACGCCGGCCAGCGGCGACCCGGGGCCCAGCAGCGCGCCCACGTTGTAGCGCGGCTGTCCCGGCTGCGCGCCGGGCGCCACGCCCATCCGCAGGATCAGCACGCCGCCGCGCATCTGCTCCGGCGTCAATTCCTCCGCGGCGGGAACGGAGGGGTCCACGATCCATCCGCCGTACAGCAACCTCCCCTCCGCCTGCTGGCGGGTGTTGGCGGGCAGCCCGCCGGTGCCGCTGACGGCGACGATCACGTCCGCGCCCAGCGCGCGTCCGCCGAGGCTCACGTCGGCGTCCGCGCGCATTCGGACCAGCGGCACCGCGTTGAACCAGGTGCCGCCGTCGCCCGCGGGGCGCAGTCCCAGCCGTGTCATCTCCGCCACCAGGTAGTCGGCCGCCTTGCGGATGCCGGGCGTGCCCACGTCGCGGCCCTCCATGCTGTCGTGCGCCACGATCTCCATCCGGTGGCGCAGGTCGGCCGCGGTGATGGCGGTTCCGGTAGGGGTCGCGGGGCCGGGCATCGGCGCCGGGCCGGTCGCGGGCCCGGCGCAGGCGGCCAGCGCGGCGGCGAGGGCCGGGGCGGCGGCGCGAAGGGAGGTTCTGCTCACGTGAATCTCTGCTGCGGGTGGAAAGCCCCGATGCGATGCGCCTCTGAGCCTTCCGCAAGCTCTCCCGCGTGGACGGCATGCGCAAGGAAGGAAACGGACGAGGGCCCGCCTGGAACGCTCCCGGGCGGGCCCTCGTCGGCGTGCGGAAGCGGTCAGGGGCGCGTCCACACGTTGTTCTGGCGGTCCACGTCGGGAAAGGCGTTCTCGGCGTCGATCTCCACCCGCACGATGGGCGACGCGGCCGCGGCGGGAAAGGCCAACGTCGCCGTCTTGCGGCCGGACAGCCACTCCTCCACCGGCACCTCCAGCGTTTGCGTCGCCCCGTCCTGGCGGGTGATGGTGACGCGCGCCGGCATGGGTGCCAGCCCCCGGTCCTCGATGACGACCACGGCGCCGCTCCCCGACTCCGTCACGCTGGCGACGGCCTGGTCCAGCGTCCACGTCTCGTAGAACCAGGTGCGCCAGAACCAGTCCAGGTCCTCGCCCGCCACTTCCTCGACCGTGTTGAAGAAGTCCCACGGGTAGGGATGCTTGAACTTCCAGCGGTCGTGGAAGGTCGTCCAGGCGCGGTTGAACGTCTGCTCGCCCAGCAGCCCGCGCAGCGTGGCGAAGACGGCGGCCGGCTTGGGGTACGACGCCGTGCCGAACGCCGCGGAGGTGTAGTGGAAGTCGCTGCGCCGCATGATCTCGCCCTCGGCGCCGGCGCGGGCCGTGCCCAGGTACGACGCGCGATCCTCCAGCTCGGGGGTGGTCCCCGGAAAGGTGTCCCTGCGGGCCTGGGCCTCGTGGAAGGTGGTCATCCCCTCGTCCATCCACGAATAGCGGCGCTCGTCGACGTTCACGATCATCGGCACCCACATGTGCGCCAGCTCGTGCGCCGTCACCGCGTACAGCGCCGAGTCGCCCTGCGCCGTGTATCCGCCGATCAGCGTCATCATGGGGTACTCCATCCCCCCGCCGATGATGCCCTGTCCCTCCACCGCCGTCATGTGCGGCCAGGGATAGGGCACGCCCGTGTAGCCGGAAAGAAAGCGGATGGAGTGCTGCTCGTACCGCGCCACGTGGCGCCAGCGGGGCGCGCTGGGGCGCCAGAAGGCATGGATGGCCGCGTGGTCCGCGCGCCCGTCGCCGTTGCGGTCGCCCACGGAGGTGCGGGTGGCGTCCCAGTTGGACTCGCGGGTGACGCTGAACGCGGCGTCGCGCACGCTGTCGGCGCGGAAGCGCCAGGTGAGCACGCCCCCCTGGCCGGGCTGCGTGGCCCGCCCGAAGTCTGCCTGCGTCAGCACGTGCACCACGGTGTCGCTCTGGACGCCCGCGCGGTAGCGGGCCAGGACGGCCGGGGCCAGCACCTCCTGCGGGTTCTGCAGCGCGCCCGTGCCGAACACCACCCACTGCGCGGGCGCCTCGACGGTGATGTCGTAGCTGCCGAAGTCGGCGTAGAACTCGGCCGTGCCGCGGAAGGGGTCCGGGTGCCATCCCACCACGTCGTCGTACACGGCCATCGCCGGATACCAGTACGCGAAGAAGAACAGGTTGTCGGCGTCCCACCCCATGCGGCCGCCGGCGCCCTCCTTGGGAACGGTGAAGCTCCAGTCCACCTCGATTCGCGCCGTGGCGCCCGGCTGCACCGGCGCCGCGGGGGTCACCACCATCCGCGTGCCGTTCACCACGTAGCGCGCGCCCTGGGTTCCGCCCGCGGACAGCGCCTGGCCGCCCACGGCGACGCGGGTGAGGGTGACGCCGCCGGTCACCTCGGCCGGCTCGTTGCGCACCACGCCCGGCGCGTGGTGGTTCATCGTCAGGTCCACGTGCAGCTGCGCGAGCGCGTCGGGCGAGTTGTTGGTGTAGGTGATCACCTGGCTCCCCTCCAGCCGCTTCTGCGCGGGGAGCACGCGAGCGCGGATGGCGTAGTCGGCGCGGTTCTGCCAGTACCGAGCGCCCGGCGCACCCGTCGGGGTGCGGGTGCCGCGGTCCACGGCGCGCTGGTGCCCGGCGGGCGGGGTGACGGGGTAGGGGATGGGGCGCTCCAGGCGGCCCGTCACGGGCGCCGGGCCCACCACCGGCCCCGCCTGCGGAGTGCACGCCGCCAGGGACAGCGCGGCGAAAAGCGCTGGGGACCAACGCGTCATCGATGTTCCTCCGGTTGAGGGTTGCCGGGCAAGCTAGGGCGGCGCTGGGGCGCTCGGCAACCGGCCGGGCGCGCTTGCCGGGGCGGGGCGGGGGCGGCTAGCTTGCGGCCCTCCGGTCCCAGCCGTACCCACCAGGCAGGCCATGCGCAGGATCCTGATCGCTCTCGCCCTCGCGGCGCTTCCCTCCGCCACGCGCGCGCAATCCACGCGCGGCGACGTCTCGCAGCTGCTGACGCAGGCCGCTGGCGAGGCGCGGCAGAAGGGCCATGCCTCCGAGGCACGCGTGGAGTGCCGGACGGCGCTGTGCGATTTCGGCGTGAAGGTACTGGCGCGATGAAGCCGTTCCTGATCGGCATCGCGGGCGGAACGGGGTCGGGCAAGACCACCGTGGCGCGGCGGATCTACGATTCGCTGCACCTGGACTCGGCCGTTTTCATCGACCACGACTCGTACTACAGGGACCTGTCGCACCTTTCGCTCGAGGAGCGGGCCGGCGTCAACTTCGACCACCCGAACTCGCTGAACAACGACCTGCTGATCGCGCACCTGACGGACCTGGTGGAGGGGCGCGCCATCGACAAGCCGGTGTACGACTTCGCCCGCCACACGCCAGCCCCGGAAACCATCCGCACCCACCCGCGCGGCGTGATCCTGGTGGACGGCATCCTGCTGTTCGCCGAGCCGCGCCTGCGCGAGATGTTCGACCTGCGCATCTTCGTCGACACCGACGCCGACGTGCGCTTCATCCGGCGCCTGCGCCGCGACCTGGAAGAGCGCGGCCGCTCGCTGGACTCGGTGATCGAGCAGTACCTGACCACCGTGCGCCCCATGCACTTCGAGTTCGTGGAGCCCTCCAAGCGCTACGCCGACGTCATCATCCCCCGCGGCGGGCAGAACCGCGCGGGGATCGACGTGGTGGCCGCGCGCATCCGCGAGCGCCTGGCCGAGAAGGCGCGCGACCAGGCCGCGTCCGAGCCGTAGGCCGGGGAACAGATGGCGCCGCGGGACCTTGCGCCATTTGCCGCCACCGGCGAGTTTTGGCGGACGGTCCTGCTGCTCGCCTGGGTAGCAGACTGATGAAACCCCGCCGCACTCTCCTCGCATGACACGCTCTCGCATCATCTTCGCACCGCGCACCATCGTGGGCGCCCTGCTGAAGCTCTCCGTCGTCGCCGCCCTCCTGCTCCTGGTTTCGCCCGCGCTGCGCACGCGCGCCGCGCCGCACGTGGAGCCGCTGGTGAACCCCATCCGCCGGATCACCGTCGGGGACCGCGTCAACAACCTGGCGCGGCTGGTGGAAAAGGAGATCCACCGCACGGGCGAGGCGCCGCAGCCGCGCGACCTGGCCGGCATCCTCAAGCGGATGTACCCCGGCCGCGACGACGCCACGCTGGATCCCTGGGGCAGCCGCTTCCTGCTGCGCCGCCGCGCCGGCTCGTTCCACGTGCTTTCCACCGGCCCCGACCGCCGCCAGGGCACGTCCGACGACATCGTGTCGGACCCGCTCCCCATCCCCGACTAACGACCGAGCTTCAGGCGCCAGTGACCGCGGAGCGGAGGCGGCCGCGAGGTGGAGAACGGGCCGGCTCCCCGCGCGGGAGCCGGCCCGTCCTTCGTCTGACACGCGTCGAAAGCCTGTCGCGGAGGGTGTGATGGCATCGGACGATCGATCCCGCGCCCTGGCCGGAACTGGCGCCCGCTAGCGACGGGCCCACCGGCTAGCCTATACTGTTCCGCATGCCTGCGCGCGATCCGCACGATCTGCCTGTACCACCGCGGCCGCGGGAAGGTGGGCCGTCGATGCTCGACCTGGTCCGCCTCAGCCGGGACGCGGTCTTCCCGCCCGGCGGCGAGGAGCTGTACCGGCAGATCGGCCGGCTGACGGAGCTCGGCGCCGGCCACGAGGTGATCGACGCGGCCTGCGGGCGGGGCATCAGCTCGCTCTTCCTGGCCCAGACGTTCGGGTGCGCCGGGGTGGGCATCGACCCCGACCAGGTGCTGGTGGACCAGGCCGAGGGGCGGGCGCGCGACAGCGGGGTGCATGGGCGCTTCACCTTCGAAACCGCGGCGCTCGACGACCTGCCGTTCAAGGACGGCACCTTCGACGTGGCCATCGGCGAGATCGGCCTGGCCGCCGAGGCCGATCCCGCGCGCGCCGTCCGCGAGCTGGCGCGCGTGGTGAAGCCGCACGGCTGCGTGGTGCTGGTGCAGCTGATCTGGACGGGGCACGTGGACCCCGCCCGCCGCGAGATCCTGGTGCAGCACCTGGGCGCGCGGCCCATGATCCTGGTGGAGTGGAAGCAGCTGCTGCGCGACGCCGGGGTGGTGGACCTGACGGTGGAGGACTGGTCCGACGCCCCGTCACCCTTCCGGCCGTCCGCGGGCGGGCCCTTTCCCGACTTCGCCGAGATCTTTTCGGCGCGCGAACGGTTCGACATCCTCCGCCGCGCGTTCCGGCGCTGGGGATGGAGCGGGGTGCGAGGCGCCGTGCTGCGCGAGCGCGAAATCCACCGGCTGCTCACCCGGGAACGGGTGCTGGGGCTTTCGCTGATCAAGGGAACCAAGTGGCCGGCCCCGGATGCGCCGGCCGCCACAACCTGAACGAGACCCGAGATGGCCGTCGTCGAAGCAACCGTGCAGCTGAGCCGCGAAACCGTAGACCGCGTGCGCGAAGAGCTGCGCGCCCTGAAGGTGGACGGCTGGCTGCTCTTCAACTTCCTGGGCAGCAACCCCATCGCCGGCGAGCTGCTGGGCCTCCCCGCGATGACCCGGCGCTACTTCGTGTGGATCCCGGCCGAAGGCGAGCCCGTGGCGCTCACCCACCGCATCGAGCAGCAGCCGTGGACGGGGTGGATCGGCGAGAACTGGCCGTACTCGTCGTGGCGGGAGCTGGAGAGCCGCCTGGCGCAGCTGCTGGCCGGCAATCCCCGCGTGGCGATGGAGTACGCCCCGGGCGACGCCGTTCCGTACGTGGACCGCGTTCCGGGCGGCGTCATCGAGATGGTGCGCGCCACCGGCGCCGAGGTGGTGACCTCCGCCGACCTGGTGAGCGCCTTCTACGCCCGCTGGACGCCGGAGGGTTTGGCCAGCCACCACCGCGCCGCGACGGTCGTGTACGAGACGGCGCACACCGCCTTCCGCATGATCGCCGACGCCATCCGCCACGATAAGCGCATCACCGAGTGGGAGGTGCGGCGGTGGATCGCCGACGAGTTCGCCCGCCGCGGCATCGTCGTGGGCGCCGACTCCATCGTGGGCGTCAACGGCAACGCGGCCAACCCGCACTACGCGCCGTCGGCGGACAAGCACTCGGAGATCAAGCGCGGCGACCTGGTGCTGATCGACCTGTACGGCAAGGAAGGGGGCGCGGAGGCCATCTACGCCGACCAGACGTGGATGGGCTACGCGGGCGAGCAGGTTCCCGAGCGCATCGCCGAGATCTTCGCCGCCGTGCGCGACGCACGGCTGGCCGCCATCGACCTGGTCCGCCGCCGCTGGGACGCGGGCGCGCCGGTCGCCGGCTACGAGGCCGACGACGCGTCGCGGAACGTGATCGTCGAGCGGGGCTGGGGCGACGCGTTCATCCACCGCACGGGGCACTCCATCGACCGGCAGCTCCACGGCTCGGGACCCAACATCGACAACCTGGAATCGCGCGACACCCGCCGGCTGATCACGGGCATCGGGTTCTCCGTCGAGCCGGGGATCTATCTTCCGGGCGATGTCGGCTTCCGTTCGGAGGTGGACGTGTACATGGGGCCGGACGGGCCCGAGGTCACCACGCCCGAGCCGCAGACCGAGGTGTACGCCCTGCTTTCGGATCCGCGCTTCGCCTGATGCCGCCCGATCCCATTCCGCTCCGGCGGCGGGCCCCGGCGCACGGGCTCACCCTGCTGGCCGTGGTCCCGGCGCCGGCGGAGGAAGGCGCGTGGGAGCCGGCGGACCCCGCGTTCGGATCGGAGCTGGTGGGGGAAGGCGACCTGGCCGCGCTGGTGGCCCCGGCGCCCGCGCCCGGAGCGGACGCGGCACCGGAGCACGTGACGGCCCGGCACTGGGAGGTGCACCGGGCACTGCTGCGCGGCGACGTGGCTCCGGCGCCGGTGGGCATCGTGTTCGACTCGGCCGACGACGTACGGGCGTTCCTGGCCGAGTCGCACGCGGCGCTGCACGGCGCGCTGGACCGGGTGGCGGGCCGGTGGGAGTTTCGCCTTCACGTGGGCGTGACGGAGCAGGGGCTGGCGCGGCAGATGGCGCTGGACCTGTCCACGCACATTTACGCCGAGCTGCGCCGCATCTCGGCCGGGGCGATGACGCTGGCGCCGGCCGCGGGCGGTGTGCTCAGCGCGGCGTTCCTGGTGGAGCGGTCGGCGTCGGTCGCCTTCCAGGACCGCGCCGAGGTGCTCGGCCACCTGAACGGCGCGCTGGCCCTGGACCTGACCGGCCCCTGGCCCGCGTACGACTTCGTGCACATGCACGCGGTGACGACGAGTGCGTGAGTGCGTGAGTGCGGGAATCTGCGGGAATCTGCGGGAATCTGCGGGAATCTGCGGGAATCTGCGGGAATCTGCGGGATCACGAACTGGACAGCGGACCCGCCGATGAGCCTGTCATCCTGAGGCCCAGGCGCACTGCACGCGCCCGTGGCAGACACTTCGCGGGCCGAAGGATCTAGCCGCGGACACGTACAAGGTCGGGCGCGGCAGCGGTCACGAAACCCGAGGCCTCGGCTGCCGTGGGGCCCTCACCCGTCCGCGCTGACACGCGTCCACCCTCTCCCACAAACAGCGTGGGAGAGGGGGTACACTTCGGATGTGGATGTGGGCAGGCAGGCCCGGCGCTCGGGCTGGCGCCCCCCATCCCCAACCCTTCCCCCGCAAACTGCGCGGGGGAAGGGAGCCAGTCGAGTGCGCGGACCCAGCCGAAGCGCAATCGAATTCTCCCTTTCCCCTGCGAAGCGGGGGAGAGGGCCGGGGAGAGGGGGCTCCGCGGCATGCACCGGCAGCCCGTCGAACCCCGCGCGAAGTTCTCCCCTCTCCCGGCGCAGTTTGCCGGGGGAGGGGCAAGGGGAGGGGCCCACCGCGGCATGCACCGGCAGCCAGCCTCATCCGGCACGACGTTCTCCCCTCTCCCGCGCGGTTTGCGGGGGAGGGGCCGGGGGGGGGAACCACCACACGACCGAGAGCCGAATGAAGCTGGACTTCGAGATCGTCGAGCTGAACACGAAGCACGCGTTCAACATCGCGCGCGAAAAGGCGCCACCCTCGCGCCGGCTCGTCTGGGTGCGCATCCGCGACGAGGACGGCATCGAAGGCTGGGGCGAGGCGTCGCCCCAGCCGTTCTACGGCGAGACGGCGGACACGGTGCTCGCCGTCCTCCCCCGCCTGGCCGACGCGCTTCAATCCGCCTCCGGCGGCGACCCGTTCGCGCTGGAAACGGTGGACGAGGTACTTCACCACGCGCTGGCGCACCACGGCTCGGCCCGCGTCGCCATCTCGTGCGCGCTGCACGACCTGGTCGGCAAGAAGCTGGACGTGCCCGTGTGGAAGCTGTGGGGGCTGAACCCCGCCGCCGCGCCGAAGTCGTCGTTCACCATCGGCATCGACGAGCTGGCCGTCATGCGGGCCAAGGTGCGCGAGGCGGCGGGCTATCCCATCCTCAAGATCAAGGTGGGCACGCCGCACGACCGCGAGATCCTGGCGATGATCCGCGAAGAGGCCCCGGCTGCGGTGATCCGCGTGGACGCCAACACCGGCTGGACGGCCAAGCAGACCATCTCCGCCATGCCCATGCTGCAGGAGTTCGGCGTGGAGTTCGTGGAGCAGCCGCTCCCCGCGCACGACTTGGCCGGCCTGAAGCTGGTGCGCGAGAACTCGCCGCTCCCCATCATCGCCGACGAGTCGGTGGAGACCGCGGCGGATGTGGCGAAGCTGGCGGGCGTGGTGGACGGGGTGAACATCAAGCTGTCCAAGTGCGGCAGCCTGCGCGAGGCCATCCGCATCGTCCACGCGGCGCGGGCGCACGGGATGAGCGTGATGCTCGGCTGCATGGTCGAATCGACGCTGGGCATCGCCGCCGCCATCCAACTCACGCCGCTGGTGGACTACGCGGACCTGGATGGAGCCGCGCTCCTCGCATCGGACCCGTTCCGCGGCCCGGGGCTGGAGGCGGACGGAACGCTGCGATTCAACACCGAGCCGGGACTGGGAGTCACGCGCTAAGTTGTTCGTCGAAGTCGCCCTGCCGCTTCCCCTTCCGCGCACGTTCACGTACGCGGTTCCGCCCGAGTTGCGCGATGCCGCGCGGCCGGGCGCGCGCGTGCTGGTGCCGTTCGCCAACAAGGAAAAGATCGGCTGGATCGACCGCGTGGCTGACGAGCCGCAGCGCGCGGACCGGATCAAGCCGGTCACCGCCGTCCTCGACACGACACCGTCCGCCACGCCCACCGTCCTGCGCCTGAGCCGGTGGATCGCCGAGTACTACCTGGCGCCCCTGGGCCAGGTGCTCCGCACCGCGCTCCCCGCCGGCCTGGCGGACTCGTCCACCGACTTCATCGTCCTGGCCAGCGACCCCGGCGACGAGGGGCTGACGCAGCACGAGGCGAAGCTGGTCGACTTCCTCCGCGGGCGCGAGGGGCCGCAGCCCGTCGCCCGCGTTCGCCGCGAGCTGGGCGAGCGTGCGTCCTGGCCCATCATCCGGCGGCTGGAGGAGCAGGGAATCCTCCGCGTAGAAACCGAGGCCCCCCGCGAGCAGCCGCCCGTCCGCACCCGCCGGATGCTGGCGATCGCCCGCGTGCTGCCGACGCTGCTGGCGCGGGAGGAGGCGTTCGGCCGGGCGAAGCGCCAGCGCGAGGCGTACGAGGTGATCGAAGGGCTGGGCGGCCGGGTGGAGGCGGCCCACCTGACCGGCCAGCTGGGATTCACCACCGAGATCGTCCGGCATCTGGTGAAGAAGGAGCTGCTCGCGGTGGAGGAGGAGGAGGTCTCCCGCGACCCCTACGCGCAGATCCCGGACGGCGTCGCCCCGCGGCTGAGGCCGACGGAAGCGCAGGCCGGTGTGATCGTGCACCTGCAGCACGCGTCCCGAACCGCCACGCCCGGGACGTTCCTGCTGCGCGGGGTGACGGGATCGGGCAAGACGCTCGTCTACATCGAGCTGCTGCGCGAGGTGGTGGACCGGCAGGGGAAGACCGCGATCGTCCTGGTGCCCGAGATCGCCCTGACGCCGCAGACCGTGGGGCGCTTCAAGGCCGTGTTCGGCGACCGCGTGGCCGTGCTCCACTCCGCCCTTTCCGACGGCGAGCGGTACGACGAGTGGCGCTCGCTGCACTCGGGGGAAAAGCGGATCGTCGTGGGCGCCCGCTCCGCCGTGTTCGCGCCCATGGAAAACGTGGGCGCCATCATCGTCGACGAGGAGCACGAGGGCTCGTACAAGCAGGGCGAGGCGCCGCGCTACCACGCCCGGGAGGTGGCCGTCGTCCGGGCAGCCATCGAGGGCGCGGTCTGCCTGCTGGGCTCGGCCACGCCGGCGCTGGAAAGCTGGGCGAACGCGAAGGCAGGCAAGTACACGCTGCTGGAGCTTCCCCACCGGGTCGGCGGGCAGCCGCTGCCGCCCATCCGCATCGTCGACCTGCGCAAGGAGCGAGAAAAGATCAAGAAGACCACGGGCCCCCTCCAGGAGCCGTCACCCGTGGTCGTTTCCGACGTGCTGGCCGAGGCCGTCCGCGAGCGCATCCGCAAGCAGGAGCAGACCATCCTGCTGCTCAACCGGCGCGGGTACGCCACCTTCGTGCAGTGCCGCGAGTGCGGGCTGGTGTGGCACTGCCCGCACTGCAACGTGTCGCTGACGTACCACCGCAAGCGCCACCGGCTGACCTGCCACTACTGTCTTCACGAAGAGCCCGCGCCCAAGCACTGCCCCTCGTGCGGGTCGGACGAGCTGAGCTTCAAGGGCGTGGGGACGGAGCAGGTGGAGCGCGCCGTCGAGGAGGCCTTCCCCTCCGCCCGCATCGCGCGGATGGACGTGGACACCACCGGCGGAAAGTGGGCGCACCACGACATCCTGGGGCGGGTGGAGCGGGGCGAGGTCGACATCCTGTTGGGCACGCAGATGATCGCCAAGGGGCTCGACTTTCCCAACGTCACCCTGGTGGGGGTGATCAACGCCGACACGGGGATCAACCTTCCCGACTTTCGCGCCACCGAGCGCACGTTCCAGCTGCTGACGCAGGTGGCGGGGCGCGCCGGGCGTGGGCCCAAGGGGGGCGACGTCTTCATCCAGACGGCGCTGCCCAACCACTACGCCATCATTTCCGCCACGGAGCACGACTTCGTCGGCTTCGCCGAAAAGGAGTTCGACACCCGCCGCGACCCCGCCTATCCGCCGTTCTCGCGGCTGATCAACGTCGTCGTCAGCGGGGTAGACGAACAGCTCACGCAGGAAGCCGCCGTCGCCGCCGCCGACTGGATGTCGGGGCTGCTCACCGCGCGCAAGGTGGCGGACGTCGTGCTAGTGGGCCCGGCGCCGTGCCCCATCGACCGCATCCGCACCCGCTGGCGCTGGCACTTCATCCTGCGCTCGCCCAATGCCAAGGTGCTGGGACAGGTCGGGCGCTATTTCTACGAGAAGTACCGGATTCCCGCCAACAAGGCCGACCTTCGCATCGCATTGGACCGCGATCCCGTCGCGCTGCTGTAACGGGGATTTGCGTCGCGTCCCGCAACTATTTGAGGCTCTTCGGGTTACGGAGGATGGGTGCGGAACATGGCTCATCCGATGCGATTCGTGTGCACGATGGCGGCTTCCACAACATGTGGTACTCCGCCTTGACGAATGCCCCACCCGTGGCAATCATTAGAGTGGGCGCACTGGATCGTGCGGCCAACTTCCGGAGGGATGTCGTGCGGAGGGCGGGGCAAGGACGTGCGGGGGCTCGTGAGTGAGCCCGGCCTGCACGCCCCGGACGCCTGCTTGTTTTCGTCGCACGATCCTTGATCATCCACCATCCAGCCGATCGCCGACCGCAGAACAGGAAACCGTCTAATTCGCCGAAAGGAGGGGCGAGCCCATGGGGTGTCTGGCACTGAACGCATCGTACGAACCGCTGACCATTCTGCCGGTTGAACGAGCCCTCAGGCTGGTGTTCGATCGCAAGGCCGAAGTGCTCGAGGCGGACGACCGGCGCATCTACCGTTCGGCCAAGGAGCGCGTCGCGGCGCCCCTCGTCATCCGGCTGAAGCGGTTCGTGCACGTGCCGCGCAAGTTCCGCCGCCAGGTGACCAACACCTTCCTGTTCGCGCGCGACGGCTACCGCTGCATGTACTGCGGGCGCACGAAGACGCAGCTTCGCGGGCGCGAGTTCCTTACGCGCGACCACGTGCTGCCGCTTTCGCGCGGCGGGCTGAACACGTGGGACAACGTGGCCACGGCCTGCTCGGGCTGCAACAACCGCAAGGCCAGCCACCTGCCGGAAGAGTGCGGAATGCACCTGATGCAGACGCCCTCCGAGCCCAACTACGTGGAGCTGGTGTGGGCGGTGCGCCGGGTGACCCGCGTGCAGGCGAAGTACATTGGCATGTTCTACGGTGACGAGGTGCTCGACGCCCTCATCCGCCACGCCGACGACGAGCACGAGCCGAAAGGCCCCGCCGCGGAGCACGAACCCGTGCGCCACCTGGCGCTGGTGTCGTAAGGCGGGCCCGTCGAAGCTGACCGGCCCGCCTTCTTTTTGGGATGATGCCCGCTCCGGCCCACGCCGGGGCGGGCGTTCGTTATTCCGAGTGTCGCGGAAGAACTTCGTCGAATCGGGGCTGGGTCTGGCGCATGCCTCGGCCGCCCCCCATCCCCAGCCCTTCCCCCGCAAACTGCGCGGGGGAAGGGAGCCAGTCGAGCGCGCGGGGGCCAGCCGGAGCGCACTCGAATTCTCCTCTCCCCCATGGGGTTTATGGGGGAGAGGCCGGGAGAGGGGGGCGGCCGCGGCATGCGCCGGCTCACGTCGAAGCACTTCAACACCAGCATCCCCACTTCCCAACGGCGGGTTCACCCGCTTTTGCCCTGAGTAACGGCGCGAACAAAAGCCCCCCTCCAGTCGCCTGGAGAGGGGCTTTCGTTCGCTCGGTCCGATCCGGACTCCGATCAGTCGATCAGGTACAGGAAGCGGCCGCAGCTCTGGCAGGAGCGGATCTCTTCGTTGCGGTCGGCGTCCGAGGCCAGGGCCGTCGGCACCTGCACGAAGCAGCCGTAGCACGTGCCGCGGATCACCGGCACCACCGTGCGGGGGTGCTTGGCGCTCATCCGCGTGTAGCGGCTGCGCACCGGGGGCGGCAGCGAATCCACCATCTCGTCGATCTTCAGCTCGATCTGGCGGACGGCCTCGTCGGCGCTCAGGCCGAAGACCGATTCCTGGACCTCGCGATCGGCGCCGGCCTGCTCCAGCTCGCGGCGCTGCGTCTTGAGGTCCTGAATCTCCAGCAGGACTTCCAGGTGAGGATGCATGGTCCCTTGTCGTTGGTCAGGCGGCCTTTTCCTCGAGCAGCGCCAGGAACTCCCTGGGCGTCTGCACCTCCGAAAGCCGGCCCGGCACGTCGGCCTCCTTCACGAAGCCGGCGATCTTGCCCAGCACCGGAAGGTACTGGTTGGAAACCTCCAGCGGCGGCGCCACGATCAGAAAGAAGTACTGCACCGGGCTGTCGTCGATGGCCTTGAAGTCCACCCCCTCGTTCCTGCGGCCGAAGGCCACGCGAAGCCGGTTGACCACCAGCGAGCGGCAGTGCGGGATGGCGATCCCCTTGCCGATGCCGGTGGAGCCCAGGTTCTCGCGCCGCTTCAGCATCTTGAAAAGGATTCCCTGCGCCTTTTCGTCCAGCCCCAGAAGACCGATCAGCTCCTTCAGGATCTCGTCCTTGGACGAGCCCTGCAGGTCCAGGTTGATCGCGTCTTCCGTGAAGAACTCACGAAGTTCCATATGTCAAATCCCGTTGGGCAAAGCTGTTCCGTGTGTCGGCGTCCAAAAGACCCGGCAATGTAAGCCCGGCCTCGGGGCGTGTCAAAAACACGGTTTATGGCGATGGGGAAGCGCCGGACGGGGCCGGAGCCGGGGCCGGCTGGGCGGGGGGCGGCGATGCGTGCCAATGGGCCAGCTTCCACGCACCGTCAGCGGTGCGGCGGAACACCAGAGAGCGGCGCGCCGGCCGTTCTCCACCCAGGTGAAAGCTCACGGCCGCCGCGTCGGCGCCCAGCATCTGCACGTGCATGTCCCTGGGCGCCAGCCCCTGCCGCGTGCGCCCGCTCTCCCGCAGGCGCACACGCCCCTGCTCGAAGAACGGGCGGAAGCGCGCCTCCACGGCGTCCCGCCCGTCGTGCCGGGCGGGTGCGTCGGGAAACGGAAAGAACATCGTGATGTCGTCCGCCAGGTAGGCCCGGAACGGTTCCCAGTTCAAGGAGTCGAACGCCGCCAGGAACCCACGCGCCGCCGCCGCCGCGCCGGCCGAATCGGGCGCCGCCGCAAGGGTGGTGCGCGGCGCGGGGCCGGCGCTGCACGCGGCCAGCGTGCCCAGTACCAGGGCCAGGCCGAGGAGAAGAGCGGGTCTGCGCATGGTGGATTCGGTTGAGGGGGGCCAGCGTCGTGGCGGAGAAACGTTTGGTGCCGGGGCGTGATGATGCCGGAGGGAGCCGCCCGGGGCAAGGGTTCGCCGCCCTTTCTTGTACGCGCGGTGGCGGAAAGCATCCTGTTGCCGGGCCTGCGCTCCATGCGTACATTTTCAGCCTTCTCGGCGTGGTTTCACGGGCCGCACGCGCCCGCTCTTTCCATCGGCATCCCCAGAGATGGCGTCCGACGATACACCGCTGATGCAGCAGTGGCGCGAGGTCAAGGCGCGCCACCCGGACGCGCTGATCTTCTTTCGCGTCGGCGACTTCTACGAGCTCTTCAACGAGGACGCCGTCGAGGGTTCCAAGCTCCTGGGCCTGACGCTCACCTCGCGCAACAACGGCAGCAGCAAGGCCCCGCTGGCCGGAATTCCCGTGCACGCGCTGGAAAACTACCTGCGTCGCCTCGTGGGCTTCGGCAAGCGCGTGGCCATTTGCGACCAGGTGGAAGACCCCGCCCTCGCCAAGGGGCTGGTGCGCCGTGCCGTGACGGAAATGGTGACGCCGGGCGCCGTGTTCAGCGACGCCTTGCTGGATTCGCGGCGCAACAACTACCTGGCCGCGGTCGCCGGCGACGCGGCAGGCGAGGGCGACGTGGGCCTCGCCCTGGCCGATCTGACGACGGGCGAGCTGACCGTGCGGCGGGTGGACTGGGACGAGCTCCCCGACGTCCTGGGCATCCATCAGCCCGCCGAGCTGCTGCTGCCGCGTACCTGGGAGCTGTTTCCCCTCCCCGGAGCGGGGAAGGCCACGCTCACCTACCGCGGCGATTGGCTGTTCGACCCCCGCGGCGCCGCCGAGGAGCTGACCCGCCACTTTCGCGTCGCCAACCTGGCGGGATACGGCTTCGAGAGCGGCGACCAGTGGCTGGCGGCGGCGTGCGGCGCCCTCGTGTCGTACCTGGGCGAGGTGCAGCCCGCCGGGTTCGCCGGACTCCGTCCCCCGCGCGTGGAACGCCCCGGCACCGCCATGGTGCTGGACGAGATGACGCGCCGCAACCTGGAGCTGGTCGAAACCCTGCGCGGCACCGGGACGGACGGCACGCTGCTCAAGGTGCTGGACGAGGCCTGCACGCCCATGGGCAGCCGCCTGCTGCGCCGCTGGCTCCTGGCCCCACTCCTGAAGCCAGACCACGTGCAGGCGCGCCTGGACGCCGTTGGGGAGCTGTTCGACGACGACGGGATGCGGCGCGCGGTGCGGGATGCGCTCGGTGGCGTAAAGGACCTGGAGCGGCTGGCCGTGAAGGTGGGCGCCGGCCGGGCGACCCCTCGCGAGATGCTGGCGCTCTCGGCCTCGCTTTCCCGCGTTCCCCCGCTGATCGAGGCGCTCGCGCCCGCGCGGGCCAGCATGGTGGCCGTCCTGCGGGATGGGCTTGAGGCCATGGACGACATCCGCGGGGCCATCGACGCCGCGGTGGACCCCGAGGCCCCCGTCTCCCTGGGCGAGGGCGGGGTGATCCGCGCCGGGCACCACGCCGACCTCGACGAGCTTCGCTCCATCCGCGACGGCGCCGTGGACTGGATCGCCCGGCTGCAGGCCACGGAGCGCGAGCGCACGGGCATCGGCTCGCTGAAGGTGGGCTTCAACCGCGTCTTCGGGTACTACCTGGAGGTCACCCGGCTGCAATCCGACCGCGTGCCGGCGGACTACCATCGCAAGCAGACGCTGGCCAACGCCGAGCGCTACTACACGGCCGAGCTCAAGGAGTGGGAGGAGAAGGTCCTCGGCGCCGAGGAGCGCATCGGCTCGCTGGAGCAGCGGCTGTTCGCGGAATTGCGCGAGGCGGTCGCCGCCGAGGTGCCGCGCATCCAGCGCGTGGCGGACCATGTGGCGGCGCTGGACGTCCTCGCGGCACTGGCGGAGGTGGCCGTCGTCCGCGACTTCGTGCGGCCCGCCGTCGATGGGGGATTCGCGCTGGAGATCCGCGGCGGGCGCCATCCCGTCGTCGAGACCATGATGCCGCGCGAAGACTTCATCCCCAACGACGTGAAGCTGGACGAAGCCGCTCGGGTGATGATCCTCACCGGCCCCAACATGGCGGGCAAGTCCACCACGCTGCGCCAGGTGGGGCTGATCGTGCTCCTGGCCCAGGTGGGCTCGTTCGTCCCCGCGCGGGCGGCGCACGTGGGCGTGGTGGACCGCATCTTCACCCGCGTGGGCGCCTCGGACAACCTGGTCCGCGGCCAGTCGACCTTCATGGTGGAGATGAACGAGACGGCGGCCATCCTCCATGGCGCCACCCCGCGGTCGCTGGTGCTGCTGGACGAGATCGGCCGGGGGACAAGCACCTGGGACGGTCTTTCCGTCGCCACGGCGACCACGGAGCACCTTCACGACCAGGTGGGCGCCAAGACCATCTTCGCCACCCACTACCACGAGTTGACGCGCCTGGACGAGCGCCTGGCCGGCGTGGTGAACTTCAGCGTGGCGGTGCGCGAGGTGGGCGAGGACATCGTCTTCCTCCGCCGCCTCGTCCCCGGCGGCGCGGACCGCTCCTACGGGGTGGAGGTGGCGCGGCTGGCCGGCCTTCCCGAAAGCGTGGTGGACCGGGCGCGGCAGATCCTGCACGAGCTGGAGGAGCAGTCGGCCGCGCAGGCGCGAGGCGGCGCGCCCGACCCCAACCTTCAACTCGGCCTGTTCGACGGCGGCGGCCTGCCTCACCCGGCGGTGGAGCGGCTGCGCCAGATCGACCCCAACGCCGTCACCCCCATGCAGGCGCTCGTCCTCCTGGCCGACCTGGTGAAGCAGGCAAAGGGCTGACGCGGCGGGTTGCGCCGGGCCGCCCGATCAGCCATTTTGAGACGGAGAAACGGCGTTCCCCCGGGACCAGCGGCGGGGACGCCGTGGCGTGCTTTCGGAGGCTTCCACCGCCCCCGCGCCGCCCGCCGGACGCCCCTGCCCCCGCGCCGATGAACCGCCTTTCCGCCGTCCTGCTGGCCGCCGCGGCGCTCGCCGCCTGCGAGCGCGAGCCCGTCGTCGAGACGGCGCCCCGCCAGCTGACGCCGCCCCCCTTCCAGTATCCCGAAGAACTCTGGGACGCGGGGGTGCAGGGCAAGACGGTGCTCAGCATCCGCGTGAGCGAGCAGGGCACGGTCGATTCGGTGAAGGTCGACACCACCAGCGGCCACAAGGGCTTCGACTCGGCCGCCGTAGCCGGGACCCGCGAGCTTCGCTTCGCCCCCGCCACGCGCGGCGGCGCCCCCGTGGCCCGCTGGGTGGTGCTGCCGGTGGAGTTCCAGATCGAGCCTTCCGATTCCGCGGCCACCGCCGCCCCCGACGCAGCGACACCATGACCACGTCTGTGCTGGACCTCGCCTTTTCGCGCCCGCGCCACGCGCGGCCGTACGGCACCGTGCTCGAGACCATCGGGTGGACGCCGCTGATCCGCCTGAACCGCGTGGCCGAGGGCATCCGCACGCCCGTGTACGGCAAGGCCGAGTTCATGAACCCCGGCGGCAGCGTCAAGGACCGCATCGGGCCGGCCATCATCGAGGCGGCGGAGGCGGCGGGGACGCTGCGCCCCGGCGGCACCGTGGTCGAGGGCACCAGCGGCAACACCGGCGTGGGGCTGGCGCTGGCCGCGGCCATCAAGGGCTACCGCTGCATCTTCACCATCCCGGACAAGATGAGCCAGGAAAAGGTGAGGCTGCTCAAGGCCTTTGGCGCGGAGGTGATCGTCACCCCCACGGCCGTGGCGCCCGACCATCCCGACAACTACGTCATGATGGCCAAGCGCATCGCCGAGGAAACGCCCAACGCCATCCTGGCCAACCAGTTCTACAACCAGGCCAACCCCGCGGCGCACTACCGGACCACCGGGCCGGAGATCTGGGAGCAGAGCGAGGGGCGGGTGACGCACTTCGTTTCGGCTGCGGGCACCGGCGGCACCATCACCGGCGTGGGGCGCTACCTCAAGGAAAAGAACCCGGAGGTCCGCATCGTCGGCGGCGATCCCGTGGGCTCCATCATCCGCGGCTACTGGGAAACGGGCGTCAAGCCCGAGTCGGCGCCGTACAAGGTGGAAGGGATCGGGCAGGACAAGATCCCGGGAACGCTCGACATGTCCATCGTCGACGAGTGGCGCTCGGTGGACGACCGTTCGGCGATGACGATGGCCCGGCGGCTGACCCGCGAGGAGGGGCTGTTCGTGGGCGGCAGCACCGGGCTGATCGCCCACCTGGCGCTGGAGCTGGCGCGCGAGATCGACGACCCGGAGGCGCTGGTGGTGTGCCTGCTCTGCGACACGGGCGAGCGCTACCTGTCGAAGGTGTTCAACGACGAGTGGATGCGCGAAAACCAGCTGCTGGAGCCGGCCCGCGTCCGCGCGGCCGACATGGTGGCCGGCAAGAGTGACGGGGCGCCCCGGGAGATCGTCTCGGTGGCGCCGGAGACCCCGGTGCGGCAGGCGCTGGGGCTGATCACGCAGCACGACGTGTCGCAGCTTCCCGTGGTGGCCGAGGGCGACTGCGTGGGCCACCTGGCCGAGACCACGCTGATGGCCCGCGTGCTGGAGGACATGACCCTTCTCGACAAGTCGGTGCAGCACCTGATGGACCCGCCGCTGCCGGTGGTGGACGCGCACGTGGACCTGCCGGGGGTGGCGCGGCTGCTGTCGCGCCAGAACCCCGCGGTGCTGGTGCGCCGCAACGGGCGGCTGGAGGGGATCATCACCCGCCACGACGTGCTGCGGTACATGACGGCGGGGCGGTAGGCGAGGCGGTTTGGACGGGGCGCGGCCGGAGGTCGGCGGCGCCGGGGGTTCCCCGCGCGGAGGTTCCGCCGGGGAACAATGTGTTTCCCGGCCTTGGGCCGGCGGCGGCGGCATTCGTGAACATTGACGTTTGTTCCGATGCTGTTACAATTCGGGTCTGCCCGCCGCACCCGAAGTTCGGTAAGCTCATGCGGTCCCGGCCGGAGCGGCGGGGCAGTCACGCACATTCATCCTGGGGATATACCACATGAAACACTGCTGGAGGGCGGCAAGCCTCCTGCTGTGCGCGCTGGTGCTGGCCCTTGCGCTACCGGGCGGTGCCCACGCGCAGGGAGCCGTCGCCGGTGCCATCAGCGGCCGCGTCACCTCGGCCGAGGCCGAGGGGATCGCGGGAGCTCAGATCACCATCCGCAACCAGTCCACCGGCCTGGTGCGCACGGTGGTCACGCGCGAAGACGGACGCTACCGCGTGCCGGCCCTTCCCATCGGCGGGCCGTACACGGTGAGCATCACCGCCATCGGGCGGGCGCCGCAGCAGCGCGGCGGCCTTCAGGTGGCCCTGGGGCAGGACCTGCGGGTAGACTTCGAGCTGGCCACGCAGGCCCTGGTGCTGGAAGGCATCACGGTGCAGGCGCAGCGCAACCCGGTGCTGTCGCCCACCAACAAGGGGCTGCAGACGGCCATCTCCGACACGGCCATCCAGCGGCTTCCCACGCTGAACCGCAACTTCACCGACTTCGTGCGGCTGGCGCCCCAGGTGTCCAGCAGCGGCCCCGGCCTGTCGGGCGGCGGCGTGAACAACCGGTTCAACAACATCCAGATCGACGGCGCCAGCGCCAACGACCTCTTCGGCCTGGGCACCACCGGCCAGCCGGGCGGCCAGGCGGGCGGCAAGTCCATCTCGGTGGAGTCGGTGAAGGAGTACCAGATCCTGCTGTCGCCCTTCGACGTGCGGCAGGGCAACTTCGCCGGCCTGCTGGTGAACGCGGTGACCAAGAGCGGCACCAACGACCTGACCGGCTCCGCGTACTACTACACGCGCAACGAGGGCCTGGCGCGCGAGCAGGACTACATCCAGAAGTACGAGCAGACGCAGTACGGCTTCTCCCTGGGCGGCCCCATCATCCGCGACCGGCTTCACTTCTTCGTGAATCCCGAGTGGCAGGACCGCACGGTGCCCGCTTCCGGCCCCTTCTTCGGGCAGGACACCTCGGCCAACCCCAAGGTGCTGATCAGCTCGGCCCAGCTGGACTCGTTCACCACCATCCTGAACGGCTACGGCATCGAGCCCGGCAGCACGGGGCAGGTGAACAACACCAACCCGCTGGGCAACTTGTTCGGCCGGCTGGACCTGCAGCTGCCGGAGCTGAACAGCCGGATGGTGCTGCGCCACAACTACGTTCGCGCCGAGGACGACAACTTCAGCCGCTCGTCGAGCGTCTTCAACCTGTCGAGCAACGGCTACTTCTTCGAGTCGACGAGCAACTCGACCGTGGGCCAGCTGTTCACCAACTTTACGCCCGACCTGTACAACGAGCTGATCGTCGGCCTGAACACCATCCGCGACTCGCGCACGCCCAACGTCCGCGCGCCGCAGATCACCGTCGACATGGGCACGCAGGACCTGCGCGCCGGTGGTGAGGCGAGCTCGCAGGGCAACACGCTGGACCAGGACATCTTCGAGATCACGAACAACCTGAGCTGGCAGCGCGGCGCGCACCGGCTGGACTTCGGCTTCAAGAGCGAGTTCTACCACATCGACAACTTCTTCGCCCAGAACTCGTTCGGCACCTACGAGTTCCCGAGCCTGGCGGCGTTCGCGGCGGGCAACCCGAACAGCTTCACGCTGGCGGCCAACCCGCGCGACCCCACGGCCTCGCTGCCGCACGCGATGTTCGACGCGTCGCAGCTGAGCTTCTGGGTGCAGGACCAGTTCGAGCCCAGCGAGCGCCTGTCGCTGACCTTCGGCATCCGCGGCGACCGCCCGGTGATCGACGACCGGCCACTGTTCACGGCTGTCGTGGACTCGGTGTTCGGCCGCCGCACCGACCAGGTGCCCTCGGGCAACCTGCAGCTGTCGCCGCGCGTGGGCTTCAACTGGGACGTGACCGGCGACAGCCGCACGCAGCTTCGCGGCGGCGTGGGCGTGTTCGTGGGACGCCCGGCGTTCGTGCTGCTGGGCAACGCCTTCCAGAACAACGGCACCGGCATCGCCCTGCTCACCTGCAACGGCACCGCCGGGCGCACGGCGCCGAAGTTCAGCCCGGACCCCGCCACGCAGCCCACGGCCTGCGGCAACGGGCAGGGGCTGGCCAGCGGCATCATCGGCCAGGTGAACCTGGTGGACGACGACCTCCGCTTCCCGGCGACGCTCCGTGCCTCGCTGGCGTTCGACCACGAGCTTCCCGGTGGCTTCATCGCCTCGCTCGAGGGCCTCTACACGCGGGCTTCGGAGCAGTTCTTCTACCAGGACATCAACCTGAAGAGCCCCGGCGGGCTGGTTGACGCCAGCGGCGCGCCGATCACCGACCGCAACGGGCGGACGATGTTCGGCACCATCGCCGCGAACGGCAACGCAACGGCGTCGCGCGTGTCGGAGCGGTTCACGCAGGTGGTCGACGTGATGAACCAGTCCAACGACTGGGCGTACAACCTGACGGCCGGCCTGCAGCGCCGCTTCCAGGGCGGGCTGGAGATGCGTGCCTTCTACACGCACACGCGGGCTCGCGACGTGATCTCGGCCACCAGCAGCACGGCCCAGTCGCAGTACCGCTTCGGCCGCGTGCTCAGCGGGCCGCACACCGACCGGTCGGTGAGCATCTCGGCGTTCGACCAGCCGCACCGGATCTCGCTGTCGGGCGTGTACAACCTGCCGTGGGACCGTTTCCCCACGTCGCTGTCGGTGATCTACAGCGGCACCTCGGGCGATCCGTTCACCTACGTGTACGGTGCCAGCAGCTCCACCCGCGGCGACCTGAACGCCGACGGGTTCAACGGCAACGACCCGCTGTACGTGCCGCTGAACGCGCTGGACCCGAACGAGATCCGGTTCCAGACGCTGACGTCGAACAACATCACCTACACCCCCACCCAGCAGGCGGAGGCGTTCGAGCAGTTCATCAAGGAGTCGAACTGCCTGAGCGAGCAGCGCGGCCAGATCCTGAAGCGCAACACCTGCCGCAACGGCTGGAGAAACTCCGTCGACGTTTCGCTGCGCCAGGCGGTGCCCACGTTCGGTCGCCAGAACTTCTCCGTGCAGGTGGACGTGTTCAACTTCCTGAACCTGCTCAACGAGGACTGGGGCATTCAGCGCAGCGCCTCGGGCCAGTCGACGGCCAACCTGCTGACCCACGTGGCCCAGTCGAGCGCCGACATCCGCACGGCGGTTCCGGTGGTGCAGTTCAACCCCACGTTCCAGCAGTTCCTGACGGAGTCGCTGAGTTCGAACTACCAGATCCAGCTTTCGGGCCGCTACAGCTTCTAAGCCGAACGGGATCAGGACGAGGAAAAGCGGGGCGGCTTCGGCCGCCCCGCTTTCGTTCGTCTCCACCTCGCTCCCGAGCGCAGAACAGCCCGCAGTGCATACCATGCAGGGCCGTGGGATCTTGCCGCGGGAGCCACTTCGCTCGGGCGCGGCAGCGACACGGAACCCTGAGCCTCGGTTCTGGTCCCGCCTGAGGAGCGGCCCAAGGCCTCCCCGGGCGAATAAATTCGCTGCAACAACCACACGATGTCCACCTTCGTGGACTGCCTGCCGCGGTGTTTGTTATCGCTTGTGGCGCGCCTTTGCTGTAGCGAGCCCGCCGCTCTCCATTCGGGACCCGCAACGGCCATCTGTCATCCAGAGGCCCGAGCGAACGCAGAACAGCCCGCGGCCGTCACCGGCCGCGGGCTGTTCGCATCGATCGGTGCCGCGGGCTCAGTCCACCGCGCCGAAGGCCAGGGCCGCGTTGATGCCGCCGAAGCCGAAGGAGTTGGAGACCACCGTGCGCACGGGCATCGTGGCGCCCTCGCCGGTGACGTACGCCAGGTCGCACTCGTCGCCCGCGCGCTCCAGGTTCAGCGTCGGCGGCACCCAGCCGCGCTGGATGGAGAGCGCCGAGATGGCGGCTTCCAGCGCGCCGGTGGCGCCCAGGCAGTGGGCGTGATAGCCCTTGGTGCCGCTGACCTTCAGCCCGTCTGCGTGCTCGCCGAAGACGTCGCGGATCACCCGCGACTCGGTGCTGTCGTTCAGCGGGGTGGACGAGCCGTGCGCGTTGATCACGTCCACGTCCCCCGGCTGCAGCCCGCCCGTGCGCAGCGCCGCGCGCATGGCCCGCGCCGCCTGGCTGCCGTCGGGCCGCGGCGCCGTCATGTGGTGCGCGTCGTTGCTGGTGCCGTATCCCCGCACTTCGGCGTAGATGCGGGCGCCCCGCGCGCGGGCGTGCTCCAGCTCCTCCAGCACCAGGACGGCGGCGCCCTCGCCCATCACGAAGCCGTCGCGGTCGGCGTCGAAGGGGCGCGAGGCGCGCGACGGGTCGTCGTTGCGGGTAGACATGGCGCGGATGATGGCGAAGGCGCCGTAGCAGAGCGGGGCCAGCGGGGCCTCGACGCCGCCGGCGATCACCACGTCGGCCTCGCCGGCGCGGATGGCGCGCCACCCGTCGCCGATGGCGATGGCGCCCGAGGCGCAGCTCATCCCGTTCGTGGAGTTGATGCCCGTGAAGCCGAACTCGATGGCCACGTTGCACGAGGCGGCGCCGTTGAACACCGCCAGGGCGAGCATGGGGTCCACGCCGCGGACGCCCTTGTGGACGTAGCCGGTGAACTGGTTCTCCCCGTACGCCACGCCGCCCAGCGCGCTTCCCATCAGCACGCCCACGCGGTCCGGGTCTTCCGAGCCGGGATCCAGGGCGGCGTCCTCGATGGCCTGGCGCGACGCCGCCAGCGAGAACTGCGCGTACCGCTCGGTGCGGCGCGCGCGGTTGCGGTCCATGTAGTCCGTCGGCTCGAAGTCGTTCACCTGGGCGGCGATGTGCGAGCGGAAGGGCGACGGGTCGAAGCGGTCGATCTTGCGGACGGCGCTTTCCCGCTTTCGCAGCCCGTCCCAGAACCCCTCGACGCCGCTGCCGATGGGGGTGATGGCGCCGATGCCGGTGATGACGACACGGCGCGCGCCGCTGTGGCTGGACTCGCTCATGAACCGCAGGTCGGGTGAAAAACAAAGACGCGGGAGAAGGCATCCGCCGCTCCCGCGCCGTATTACGCAGGGACTTGCGCCCCCTGTACCCCGCAGCCGCCGCGAGGTGCGCCTCAGCCGCCTTCCAGGTGCCGCTTGATCCCGGCCAGCGTGCGCGAGGCCACGTGGTGGATGAAGACGGGCCCGATCACCGCGTCGGCCACCGCCCGGCGCGCCGGGGAGGGAAGGGGCCAGCGCGGCCCCTGCTTCCACCCGTGGACGATGCGCACCAGCGTGCGGCCGTCCGGCTGGGGATGGAACGTCCACTCCACGTCCATGCCGGTGGTGATGCCGTCCACGTGGCGGTAGACCACGGCCGGCCGCTCGGCATCCAGGTGCATCTCCGACACCCACCACACGGGCCAGGGCAGGGGCCCGAACCCGCGGCGCGCGGCCATCTCCACGCGTCCCGTGCCGAAGCCGTCCCGCCGCTGGAAGCGCACGTAGCGGTAGTGCGGCAGCCACTCCGGCCACCGCTCCACGTCCGCGCCCGCGCGGAAGCACGCGTCCACGGGCGCGCGGATGAGGATTTCGTCGACGGTGTACATCGCAGGGGCTAGGGGCGGTGTGGGAAAGGGCCAAGTACCAAGTACCAAGTACCAAGTACCAAGTACCGGGTACACTCCCCAGGCACTTGGTACCAGGCACTTGGTACTTCAGTTCACCGTGGAATGAAGTCGTCCTCGGCCGTGACCGACCGGCAGAACGCCGTGATCAGGCGGATCGTCGCGTCCACGTCCGCCAGGTCTACCACCTCGTTCGGCGAGTGCATGTACCGATTGGGGATCGAGACGACCGCCGTGGGCACGCCGGCGCGCTGCAGGTAGATGGCGTCGGCGTCGGTGGAGGTCATCCGCGGGCTGCCCTGGATGGTGTAGGGGATGCCCTCTTCCTCGGCCAGAGTGGCCAGCCGCTCGAAGACGATGGGATGGATGGCCGAGCCGCGCGACAGCACGGGACCGCTCCCCAGCTTGTGCTCGCCCACCTGCTTCTTTTCCACCCCCGGCGCGTCCGTCGAGAAGGTGAGGTCCACCACGATGGCGATCTGCGGGTCCAGCTTGTACGCCGAGGTGCGCGCCCCGCCACCGTGGTAGCCGATCTCCTCCTGCGCCGTGGCCACCGCCGTCACCTCGGCCTGGTCGGCCTCGCCGGTAGAGAGGGCGCGGAGCACCTCCAGCACCACGTACGCGCCGATGCGGTTGTCCACCGCGCGGCTGGCGATCAGGCCGTCGCCCAACTCGATCAGCCCCGCGTCCACCACGCCGGGGTCGCCCACGCGGATGCCGCGGGCCACCGCGCCGTCGCGGTCGCGCGCGCCCACGTCCACCCACAGGTCGCTGAGCTTGACGGCCTTTTCCTTTTCCTCGGGCTTGATCAGGTGGATGGGCTTCTTGCCCACCACGCCCACCACGTCGCCCTTCCGCGTGAGGAAGCGGATCCGCTGGCCCACCAGCACCTGCGGGTCCCACCCGCCGATGCCGTCCACGTACAGGAAGCCTTCTTCGTCCACGTGCGTCACCATCAGGCCGATCTCGTCGACGTGCCCCGCCAGCATGATGCGCGGGCCGCCCTCCCGGCCGATGGTGGCGTACGAGTTTCCGGCGACGTCGATGGTGACGCCCTGCGCGAACGCCTCGGCCTCGGCGCGCCAGACGCGCGCGGCGGCGGTTTCGAAGCCCGACGGGCCGGGGGCGTCGAGCAGGCGCTTCAGGAACTCGAACGAGGTATCTTCCATGGACGTGCTCTGGGATGAAAATCCGGTGTCGGTCAGGGCGTGTCCCCGCCGGGCGCCCCGCCCGGCGCGGCCGCGCGCCGGGCCACGTCGGGGGTGTAGGCGTGGTACAGGTGCTTGGCCAGCACCTCGGCCGCGTACACCTCGGGCGGAAGGTCTTCCAGCTCCGCCAGCGCCCGCAGCGCCTGGGCCTGGCGGGTGGTCAGCTTCAGCGTAACGGCTTCGTGCGGCATCGATCGTTTCTCGTCAGCTTTCCTCGGACCGCGCGTTCCACTGCATCTCTCGTGCGGGCGCGCCGCCGGTCAGTCCAGGGGCAGCGCCAGGAACTCCGAAACGATGCGGTGGGTGAGCCCCCAGACCACGTAGCCGCGGGTGCCCAGCGCCGGAAACCGCATCGCCCCGATCCCCTCCATCTCCAGCAGGTGCTCGGTGACGGCGCCCGGGGCCCGCAGCTCGGCGAGTGGAATCCACACCGCCGCGTCGACCTCTTCGTTGGGCACCGCCCGGGTGCCGGCGGGCACGGCGAACACGAAGGGGCGCACCAGGATGTTCGGCGCCCGCGCGGAGCGGGGCCACACGGGCTCCAGCGCGCCCAGCAGCCGCCCGCCCGCGTGCACGTCGATCCCCACCTCTTCGCGGGTTTCGCGCGCCGCCGTGTCTTCCGGCGCGGCGTCTTCCGGCTGCTCCCGGCCCCCGGGCAGCGCCACGTGCCCGGACCACGGGTCTCCCGCGCGCTCGGCGCGGCGGATCAGCAGCAGCTCCAGCCCCTCGCGGCCCAGGCGCAGCAGCAGCGCCACCGCGGCCCGCGGAACCGCCAGCTCGGGCATCGGCTCCCACGGCGGGCGCGCCGCGAGGGCGCGCGCGACGGCCGTGAATTCCGGCGGATGGGGAACGTGAGTCGTGTCCTGTGATTCCATCGGCGCGTCGGCAGCAGCGCCGGAGACCGCTTGCCCCCGCCGCGCGGAGAGGTTATCACATCGCGTTCACTTCGGCAACGTCGGCCGTCCATTCTGTCTCATATCTTGCGCGCTTCCATGGTTACGCTCCAGGACATCCGCGAGGCGCGGGAGCGCATCGCTGGGCAGGTGGTGCTCACCCCGTGCACGCCGTCGGAAACCTTCGGCGAGATGTTCGGCGGGAACGCGTGGTTCAAGTTCGAGAACCTTCAGCGCACCGGCAGCTTCAAGGAGCGCGGCGCGCTGAACCGCATGCTGCTGATGCCGGAGGGCGACCGCGCCCGCGGCGTGATCGCCGCCAGCGCCGGCAACCACGCGCAGGGCGTAGCCTACCACGCGGCGCGGCTGGGCATTCCCGCGACCATCGTGATGCCCGAGCGCACCCCGCTGGTGAAGGTGTCGGCGACGGAAAAGTACGGCGCGCGGGTGGTGCTGCACGGCTCCGTGTACGACGAGGCCATGGTCGAGGCCCTGCGCATCCGCGAGGAGGAGGGGCAGACGCTCATCCATCCCTTCGACGACCCCGGGATCATCGCGGGGCAGGGCACCATCGGGCTCGAGGTGCTGGAGCAGGTTCCCTACGTGGACGTGGTGGTGTGCGCCGTGGGCGGCGGGGGCATCATCTCAGGCATCGCCACGGCCATCAAGGAAACCCGCCCCGGCGTGCGCGTGGTGGGGGTGGAGTCGGCCGCGCTTCCCGCCGCGCTGCGCGCCCGGGAGGCGGGCGAGCTGGTGACCATCCCCCCGGCGGAAACCATCGCCGAGGGCATCGCCGTCCGCAGGATCGGCGAGAACACCTTCGGCCACATCGAGCGGTACGTCGACGAGCTGGTGGTGGTGAGCGAGGAAGAGATCGCCGCGGGGGTGCTGCTGCTGCTGGAGCGCGAAAAGACGGTGGCCGAGGCGGCGTGCGCCACCACGGTGGCGGCGGTGGTGGGCGGGCACGTGCCCGACGTGGCGGGAAAGAACGTGGTGATGATCCTGAGCGGGGGAAACATCGACGTCACGCTGATGTCGCGCATCATCGACCGCGGGCTGGTGCAGGACGGCCGGCGGGCCACCCTGCGGGTGCGGGTGAAGGACCGGCCGGGCGCCCTGGCGGCGCTGACGGCGCGGCTGGCGGAGACGGGGGCCAACGTGCTGCGGCTGGACCACAACCGCGCCATGGCCGACCTGTGGGTGACGGAGGCCGAGATCGACCTGATGCTGGAGCTGCGCGGGCGCGACCACCTGCGCCAGGTGATCGACTCGCTCCAGACGGGGGGATTCGAGGTGCACCCCGGATGAGGGACGACGCCAGCCTGCGCGAACGCATCTTTGCCCGCGACGGCAACCGGTGCGTGTACTGCGCCGGCCTGTTTCCCCCCGAGCAGCTTTCGCTGGACCACGTGCAGCCCCGCGCCCGTGGGGGAGACAACTCGCCCGGCAACCTGGTGACGGCCTGCCTGGCCTGCAACACGCGCAAGGGCCACCAGCCCGCCTGGGCCTGGCTGGCCGAGCTGCCTGGCGAGCGGGCCAACTTCCTGCGCTACGGCACCGCCGTGTGGACCCGCCTGCGCCGCGCCGTGGAGGAAGCGGCGAAATCCTGAATCCGCCACATCTCGCATATCATTTTACCGCACCTCGCCTGCCCCGCGCCGCCTTGCGCCGCGCGGGGCACGCGCGTTCACGAGCCCGGCGCACGGTTGGTGCCGGATCGTGCGCGGAGGCTGCTTTCCATCCTGTTCTGCTGGCGCGCTTTCCGCGTACTGCCAGCCACTTACCCGTGCACCGCCGCGCCCATCGGCACGCCCGCGCCCGTTTCCGGCGGGTGTGCCCGGTGATCCCTCAATCTTTACGCAAACCCTCTCCCGTGGCTCCGGGTTTGCATAGGCGAGCGGGTGCCGGTGTCGTCGCGGAGGGAGGCGTTCAGCGCCACCAATCCGCCGAAAAAAGAAGTTACCGAAGCCGGGGGGTAGGACGTGTCGCGAAGCAGGACCCAGCAGCTCGAGCGCACGCTTGGAATGGCCACGCGCTTCCTGGACGAGGTACGGTCCGACATCGGCAGGGCGGCCATGGACGGAGAAGACGTTCCGCCGCGCATCCGGAGCGTGCACGAAAAACCGGGGCACGCCACGCCGGAGTTCCGCACGCTGGCCATCCCCATCCCGGGCGACCTGGGAGGGTCCTCGCCCGAGATCCTGTCGGGGACCATCCGGAAATACGCGGAAACGCGGAAGCCCGACTGCCTGCTCCTGGCGATGGAGGCGCAGATGGATTGGGACGGCAGCCCCCACGCGGTGCTGATCGCCGAGGCGCGGGACCGCACGGGCACGCGGATGTACTGGATGCAGCCCTACCGCCCGGACGGCAGCAAGGTGGATTGGGACGACCCGGTGGAGGGCGGCTGGCGCGACCCGGGCGAGTCGGAGATGATCCTGGACGCGGCGTTTCCGCTGCGGGTGGAGGTGGACGACGTTCCCGCCGTCCGGCGGCGGGGTCGCCGCGTGGGCGACCCGCCGCGCGCCGACTAGGGCGTCAGGATCCGTCCGCCGAGCGGCTGGCGCGCGCCGCGGTGCTGCCGGGGCGCGGCGCCTGCCCGAAGCGGCGCTCCAGCTCGCCCCACACGTCGGCGGCATCCAGGCCGCGGGTGCGCCACAGCACCATCAGGTGAAAGAGCAGGTCGGCGGATTCGCTGCGGAGCTCGGCGTTGTCGCCGTTCTTGGCGGCGATCACCGTTTCGGTGGCCTCTTCGCCCACCTTCTTGAGCACCTTGTCGATGCCGGCGGTGAACAGGTACGTGGTGTACGAGCCCTCGGGCCGCTCCTGCTCGCGCGTGGCGATGATCTCGTCCAGCCGCTCCAGCATGTGCCGCGCGTCCGCCCCTTCGCCCACCGCTTCGCCGTCGATCCCCCGATGGAAGCAGCTCCGCTCGCCGGTGTGGCAGGCGGGTCCCGTCTGCCGGACGCGGTACAGCACGGCGTCGCCGTCGCAATCCATCCGCACGTCTTCCACTTCCTGCACGTGGCCGCTGGTTTCGCCCTTGGCCCACAGCGACTTGCGCGACCGGCTCCAGTAGTGGGCGCGGCCCGTGCTCCGGGTGAGCTGCAGCGCTTCGGCGTTGGCCCACGCGAGCATCAGCACCTCGCCCGTGCGCGCGTCCTGCGCGACGACGGGCACCAGGCCGCGCTCGTCGAAGGTGATCTGGTCCGTCCAGGGCATTGCGTGGGGGCGTGCTGGTTGTCGTCGTCTGCGAGCGCGGGAAGGTAGGGCGGGGGCAGGGAGTAGGGAATGGGAATGATGGGAATAGGGGATAATGAACCGGAGCCCATCCCGAAGCGGCACGCCTCTCGCCCGCGACTTTCGCACTTTCGCACTCTCGCACTTCGTCACATGCAACATGCCCTGGAACGCGTGCCTGCCTGGCGCGATGCGTGGACCCGTAGCGGACAGCTGGTCCTGCTGCTGGATTTCGATGGGACGCTGGCGCCCATCGTGGCGCGTCCGGAGATGGCCGCGATGCCGGAGCGCACCCGGCGTGCGCTCGATTCGTTGATGGCGCTGCCGGGGGTGGAGGTGGCGGTGGTCAGCGGGCGTGGGCTGGCGGACGTGCGGGAGCGCGCCGCCATCCCGGGGATCGCCTACGCGGGGAACCACGGGATGGAGATCGAGGGCGCGGGGCTGCACCGCATTCACCCCGAAGCCGCGGCCGCGCGTCCCGAGCTGGAAGTGGTGGCGCGGGAGATCGGGTACGTGCTGGGGGCGATCGACGGTGCGTTCGTCGAGGACAAGGGGCTTACGCTGAGCATTCATTACCGCCAGGCGGCGGACCACGAGGCGGAGGTGCGGAACGCCGTCTACGGGGCGGCGGACGGGCGCTCCGGGCTCCACGTGACGGAGGGGAAGATGGTGCTGGAGGTGCGCCCCCGCGTGGAGTGGGACAAGGGTCGCGCGGTGCTCTTTCTCCTGGACCAGATGTGCCCGCCGGAGGGAGCCCCCGTGCTGTACCTGGGCGATGATCGTACCGACGAGGACGCGTTCCGCGCGCTGGAAGGCTGGAGCCCGTCCGCCGAGGGCGTGCTCATTGCCGATCCGCTCCCGGCCGAGAGCGCCGCCCGGTCGTACCTGCGCGACCCGGCGGAAGTGGGCGAGTTGTTCGAGGCGCTGGGCGGCAGCAGGTGATCCCTGCCACCTGCGGCACAGAATCTCGACATCGATGCGGATCGAGAGCACCGTTTCGACAGACGGGCCACGCGATGGTTTTCGTTCGCGGCGCAGGCGTTGCGATGGCGCGCGGCGGATCGGTAGCTTGGCGGCCCTGAACGCAATCCTGACGAGCGAGCCTCGATGAAGCTGCACGTGTCCGGCGACGTCACCGTTCCGGGCGACAAGTCCATGACGCACCGCGCGCTGATGTTCAGCGCCGTGGCGGACGGCGAAAGCCGCCTGCGCGGCCTGCTGCCGGGCGCCGACTGCCGGAGCACCGCGTCCGTGCTGCGCGCGCTCGGTGCGGACGCGGCCGACCCGCCTGCGGACGGCTCGGAGATCCGCGTCGTCGGCCGGGGGATCGGCGCGTGGAGGGAGCCGGGCGACTGGCTGGACTGCGGCAACAGCGGGACGACGGCGCGGCTGATGATGGGCCTTCTCGCCTCGCGCCCGTTCACCGCGACGCTCACGGGCGACGAGTCGCTGCGCAGCCGCCCGATGCGCCGCATCACCGCCCCGCTGGAGCGGATGGGCGCGCGGTTCCAGGAGCTGGGCGCATCCGGCACCCTGCCGATCGAAGTCGGCGGGGGGGAGCTTCGCCCTCTGCACTACGCGTCGCCCAAGGCCAGCGCGCAGATCAAGAGCGCGGTGCTGCTGGCCGGCCTGGGCGCGGGCGTGCCCGTCTCCGTCACCGAGCCCGTCCTGTCACGCGACCACACCGAGCGCATGCTGCGGGCGCTAGGCGAGTTCGTGCAGACCAGCGTGGCGGACGGCGCGGTGCACGTCAGCCTCACCCCCAGCGGCCGCGCGCTGCCGCCGCTGGACCTGTCCGTGCCCGGAGACCCATCGTCCGCCGCGTTCCTGGTGGCGCTCGCGCTCCTGGCGGACGAGGGCGAGCTGCGCATCCGGGACGTGTGCGTGAACCCCACGCGGACGGGGTTCTTCGAGCTCGTCGCGCGCATGGGCGCCCGCGTCACGCGCGAGAACCAGCGCGAGGAGGGCGGCGAGCTGGTCGCGGACCTGGTCGTTCGCCCGGCGCGGCTGCGGGGGATCGAGGTGGGGGGCCACGAGGTGCCGGCCGCCATCGACGAGATCCCCATGCTCGGGGTGCTGGCGGCGCGCGCGGAGGGGGAGACGCGGATCACGGGCGCCGGCGAGCTGCGCGTAAAGGAGACGGACCGCATCGCCGCGGTGGCCGGCAACCTGCGCGCGCTCGGGGTGAATGCCGAGGAGCTGGAGGACGGGCTGATCGTCCGCGGAACGGACCGGCCGCTCTCGGGTGCGGTGAAATCGTTCGACGACCACCGGATCGCGATGGCGTTCGGCGTGCTGGCCGCGAGCCCGGAGAACGCGATCGAGATCGACGACCGCGCGGTCGTGGACGTGAGCTTCCCGGGATTCTGGGAGCTGCTGGATCGGGTGACGCGGCAGTCGGACTGAGGCGCGGGCCTTGGCCAAGATCGGTGCCCAAGCCCTGCACGGGCGAATGAATTCGCTGCAACAACCACACGAAGTCCGCCTGCGCGGACTGGCTTGCAGCGGTGTGAGTTAGGGCCGGTGGCGCGCCCCAAACCCTGTGCAGGTCTCCCCCTCCCCTGCGCAGCGGGGGATGGGGGCCGGGGGGAGGGGGCACCCGCGGAGTGCGCCGGAGCAATTCGAAACGGGTGCACCGCCGGCGTCCCCCCGGCACCGGCCGAAGTGCACGGCACTGACTCCCTTCCCCCGCGCAGTTTGGGGGGGAAGGGCTGGGATGGGGGGCGCCGAGGCATGCGGCGATCCAGCCTCATCCGGCATGAAGTTACGCCTCTTCGCATGACACCATGACCGCACACGAGCGCCCGGACGGAATCATCATCGCGCTGGACGGCCCGGCGGGCTCCGGCAAGAGTTCCACCGCCAAGGCCGTCGCCGAGCGGCTGGGGTACCGGCACCTGGACTCGGGCGCCTTCTACCGCGCCATCACCTACGCCGCCCTGCAGGCCGGCATCGACCCCGACCGCTGGGAAACGCTGTCGGGCGACGAGCTGGACCGGCTGGACGTGCACGGCGTTCCCGGTGAGCGCGGCTACGTGATGACCATCGGCGGGCGCGACGTGAGCGCCGAGATCCGGTCCCCCCGGGTGAACGAGCACGTGTCGCGGATGGCCGCCGTCCCCACCGTGCGCGAGTGGCTGATGGACGCGCTCCGCGAATCCGGCGCGCGCGGCGGGCTGGTGGCGGACGGGCGCGACATCGGCACGGTCGTCTTTCCCGGCGCCGAGCTCAAGGCGTACCTGATCGCCGACGCCGAGGAGCGCGCCCGGCGCCGGCTGATGGAGCAGGGGGAGGCGGACCTGTCCGAGCAGCACGTGCGGGTGGAAGCCGCGCGGCTGCAGGGGCGCGACGAGCTGGACAGCAACCGCGCCGCCGCGCCGCTGCGGCAGGCCGAAGACGCCGTGGTCATCGACACCACGCACCTGACGCTGGAGCAGCAGGTGCGGCGCATCGTGGACCTTGCGCGCGAGCGGGGCGGGGTTGACCCGGGCGGGGAAGTGGCGTAACTTTCTCCGTTTCCCGGGCAGTTTTTCAGGCCCTCAACCGCTCACCCTCAAACCCACCGCCGGCACCCATCCCGCCGGCGGGAGTTACGGGAGATCCACACCACATGTCCGACATCACCGCAGCAGACTTCTTGTCCGGCGAGGACGAGGGCGGCGTCGCCGTCGCCCGCGAGCCCTGGCGCCCGGGCAATGAGCTTACCATCGAGCAGATCGCCGAGCGCGCGCGTTCGCTCGGCATTCGCCCCGACCTCTTCGACGAAGACGAGTACACGTCCGAAGAGTACGAGGCGATGCTCGACATGTACGAGCCCACCCTCAGCAACATCGAAGAGGGTGAGATCGTCAAGGCCCGCATCCTTCGCATCACCGACAAGGCGGTGATCCTGGACCTGGGCTTCAAGAGCGAGGGCGCGGTCACCCGCGACGAGTTCAAGGACCCGGACTCGCTGCAGATCGGCGACGAGGTCGAGGTCTTCCTCGAGAACCTCGAGGACGAGGACGGCGTGGTCGTCCTCTCCAAGAAGAAGGCCGACTTCCTGCGCGTGTGGGAGCAGATCCGCGTGGCGTACGAGAACGGCACCGCGGTGGCCGGCATGCTCACCCGCAAGATCAAGGGCGGCGTCACCGTCGACCTGATGGGCGTCGACGCGTTCCTGCCGGGCTCGCAGATCGCGCTGCGCCGGGTTCCGAACATCGAGGACCTGATCGGCGAGACGTACGAGTTCAAGATCATCAAGCTCAACAAGCGCCGCCGCAACATCGTGGTGTCGCGCCGCGTGCTCCTGGAAGCCGACCGCGAGATCAAGCGCGACAAGCTGAAGAAGGAGCTCGAGGTAGGCCAGCAGCGCGTGGGCATCGTCAAGAACATCACCGACTTCGGTGCGTTCATCGACCTGGGCGGCATGGACGGCCTGCTTCACATCACCGACATGTCGTGGGGCCGTGTGGGCCACCCGTCCGAGGTGGTGGGCATCGGCGACGAGCTGGAGGTGAAGGTCCTGGACATCGATTGGGAGCGCGAGCGCCTTTCGCTGGGCCTGAAGCAGCTGCAGGACTACCCCTGGAAGGACGTCGAGTCGAAGTACCCGGTGGGCGCCCGCGTTCGCGGCCGCGTGGTCTCGATCACCAACTACGGCGCCTTCGTGGAGCTGGAGAAGGGTGTCGAGGGCCTGGTGCACATCTCCGAGATGAGCTGGACGCGCAACGTCCGGCACCCGTCCAAGATCGTGTCGCTGGGCGACGAGATCGAGGCGGTGATCCTGAAGGTGGATCCGGAAGGCGAGAAGATCTCGCTGGGCATGAAGCAGATCGAGGAAGACCCGTGGCACGCGCTGCCGGCCAAGTACCCGGTGGGCACGCGCCTTTCCGGCAAGGTCCGCAACCTCACCAGCTTCGGCGCCTTCGTCGAGATCGAGCCGGGCATCGACGGCCTGGTGCACATTTCGGACATGAGCTGGACGAAGCGCATCCAGCACCCGTCGGAAGTCGTCAAGAAGGGTGACGACGTCGACGTGGTGATCCTGGGCGTGGACGCCGAGAACAAGCGCATCTCGCTGGGCCTCAAGCAGACCCAGGACGACCCGTGGGGCGACATCGCCACGCAGTACCACGCGGGCCAGGAGATCGCCGGCCCCATCACCCGCCTGCAGGACAAGGGCGTGGCGGTGGACCTGGGCAACGACGTCGAGGGCTTCGTGCCCGTTTCGCAGATCGGCGTGACCGGCCTGCAGAACCCGGCGGACGTGTTCGCCGAGGGCGACATGCTCGACATGCGCATCACCGAGGTCGACGCGGCCAACCACCGCATCGTCTGCGAAGTGGTGCGGGTGCCCAAGTTCGAGGGCGGCGTGCCGCAGTTCACCGTGGCGGCCACCCCGGCGGTTGCGGGTGATGAGGCTTCCGAGACCACCGCGAGTGCCGACGACGCGCCCGCGGCCGACGAAGCCCCGGCTGTGGAGGCTTCGGCCGACGCGGCTCCGGCGGCGGACGAGGCTCCGGCTTCGGACGACGCTCCGGCCGCGGACGCGGACGCCGGCACGGACGAGCAGGCGTAAGCCTCTCGGACGGGCCCATCGCGCTGAAGATGGGCGCGGAGCTTCGGCTCCGCGCCCGTTTTTGCGCAGGTATGTGCCGGCGACTCACAACGGCGCGGCCGCCGGGGGTGTTGTGGTCTCCGGCCAAAGCGTTCCAAGCCGGTGGGCGACATCCTTGTGCTACTCGCAAGCTTGACGCTTCGTTGGGGTTCCTCCACATTGGAGGACAAAGGAGGATGCCATGGCGACCCTGAATGTAAAGAACGTACCAGACGCCCTGTACGAGGCGCTGAAGTCCCGCGCCGAATCCCGGCACCGATCGGTCGCGCAGGAAGTGACGCACATCCTGTCCGAAGTTCTCGCGCCGCAGCGACTCTCGATCCTGGAGCTTGAGGGACTTGGGAAGGAGCTCTGGTCCGGGGTAGACGCAGGGCGGTACGTGGACGGAGAGCGAGCGTCGTGGGATTGATTGACGACGTGGGACCGGGCCCGGTAGGGGTCGACACCGTTGCGTTCATCTACTTCATCGAGGCGCACCCTACCTATCTCCCGCCGCTGCGTCCGTTGTTTGCCGCCGCCGATCTCGAGGCGGTAACGATTGTTACATCGGCGGTGACACTGCTGGAGGTGCTGGTGGTGCCGTATCGCGCCGGAAACCAGCCGCTGGCCGATCGCTACGAAGCACTCCTGACCCGCGGCAGAGGTGTCGTGCTCCGTGAGATCGACAGACCGCTCCTGCGTGCGGCGGCCCAACTCCGGGCCGTAGCCGGAGGGCGCACGCCGGATGCGCTCCAACTCGCGGCGGCGCTCGCCGAGGGCTGCACCACGTTTGTAACGAACGATCGCCGGCTCCCTGCGCTCCCGGGCCTTCGCATTCTGCAACTGGACACCTACATCTAACGCCCCCGTTCGGCCGAAGCTTCGGCTCCGCGCCCGTGCTTTCTGAGCACCGGCGCTCGTTTGCGCCTCTCTGCCTTGAAACCGAATACACCCGGCGCTTGTCCGAGCAGCGCCGGGACGTTTGATTGTCCACGAATACCGGCCCTCCAGGCCCGCCCGGCTCAAGCTAAAAAACGCCGGCTTGCCGATCCCGCCGCACATACCTCGCGCCGGTCGTGCCCCCCGCTGCCATCCCATCGCGACCCTCATGCTGAACCCTGCCTGCTGTCCCTGGGATGCCCTGAGATCGTAGGGCGTCGTCGGACAGTAGCGCTACGGATTTTGGCGAGCGAATGCTGCCTCGTGCCGCGGCTGTACGGTGCGCGGTACGCCGCGTGCTGAAGCGGATGCGAGCGGCCTCAGAGCTGAGTACGAGTTGAATCCTCACGTCGTTGAACCTGCTTGTGATCAATGCCGAACCGAGCCCCATCGCATCAATTAGAAGCGAGGTCGCTACTCGCTTTTCAACAGCGCCTACCTTCCGCGTGGGTGTTCCGCTCTGAACAGCCAGACTACGGAATTGACGGTAGCGTCGAACTGTTCGCTCCAGATGGCAGCCCGACTGGCCTGCGTTTTTGGGTTCAAATCAAAGCCACTCAAAAACCGTCCCGTCGCCCTTCAGTCCGACTGCGCGTCGAGACCGGCCGGTATTATAAAATACTGGATCTCCCCGTCCTAATAGTGCTATGGGAGTTGGAAGATGACCGGTTATTTGCGCAGTGGTTTCACCAATTCGATCCGTTCTATGGCCGTCTAGGCACGAAGACACTCATGATCCCGTTTCGTGCCGAACACGAGTGGGACGAGCACAGGCCTGGGATCCTGGAGCAAGATCTCCAGATTCGCAGGCGTTACACCAAAGGTTGCATTCCGCTCCCGATTCCCGTTGAGATTCGGATTTTCAGCCCGAGTGTCGGAACACTGTCGGCGCCTCGTGCATTGCACAGCATTCGAGCGTATCTGCGGAAATGCGGCGCAATCTTCAACGAACAAAGCACGGACGGAGCCCTTTGGATTCACGCTGAATCTGAGAAGTTGGTCGTCAGTTTCAGAGGTGCGCCGAGCGTGACCATCCACTATTCGACTGCCTCAACCTTCGACAACACGCTTGGTGCTGACGTCGTGATATTGGCTGCGGTGGCAATCTCGCGGGTCGGTGACCACAACCTTGCCTCGACGCTCGCCAACATGGTAGCCGATGACTCGGCGATTCTTACCGCTCCCGAGATGTTGTTGATCATTGGCCATAGCCTCCTTGCCTCTCGTCGATTTGGGTTAGCGTTCGAGATGGCCGACAAGATGCTCAAGAACCCCGATAACCGATTTGCGACGGACCCTCTCCTCGTTCTCGGTCTCATGCCGGGGCTTTCCGATCGGGATCACGAGGCAGTTGAACGGCACCTCCGACGTAAGATCGACAGCTATGATCGTGAAACCGACGCACGCGAACTCGCCATCGCGATCTACAACCTCGGCAACCAGTTGCGCCAAGCGGGCCGTGATCGGGAAGCTCTGCGCCTATACCGGCGCGCTGGGGACATTCATCCACCGTATCTTCAGAGAGACTACTACTGGAAAGAGATTGCCGGTCTACTGTTCGGAGCGAGACGGTATCGTCTTTCGGCGGCCCTGTATGGCAAAGCGATCGCTTTGGGTGGGCGGCCGTCTTGGAGAGCATTGTACGCAGACGCATTGATGTATGCGGGCCGGTTTGCTGCGGCGGGCGATGCGTTCGATTCGTATTTGGACGCTGAGGAGAAATCGGACTACGAATGGGTGTTGAAGCGGCTCGTAGTAAGCATGCTGTCAGAGAGGTACGGAGACGAGGTCCGCAGAGAGACAGCAAGAGCGGCAACGCTACTTGAATTGGATTCGAATCCGGCTGTTGCAGGGGATGCCTTGCGTCTCGATCCGCTGGATGTCAACGGGTGGCTACGTCTAGCTGTCCAGTTGCAGCATCGCAGTGCTGTTGATGAGTGCGCAACCGCGTTGGTCACGGCTGCTGTCCTTGCTAGAAACAGTGCTGACCTTTGGCTGCAAGCGTTCCTGTCGGTCGTACGGATACCGGAACTCGGGCACTTGGTGAAGCCGGTTGCGTTCGCAGCGTTCGGAGCAATCGGAGAACAATGGAACGACTCCATCGATACCTTCGTAGCGCATGAGGAAATGTCCGATGAGGCTACGACTGCTTTGTACCAGGTGATCCTAGACCTCAGGGCAGAATACAACGCGACCTTCAGCCCGGCGCCTCTGGAAATGCGCATCGCGGGTGAAGGCGCGGAATACTCCAGCATCTTCGTGCAGCCTGATGGCCCCGCTACGCTACACCGGACGACTGAGCCCATAGCTCGGGCAGGACGTTTCAGAGGGGCCTCTATCACAGACAACGCCGCTACGCCCGCCGGGTTGGACGAACAGACCTAAACCGACGCGCAGCACCCCCCCCGACCCGATGTCGAACAAAACCCGGCGCTTGCCCGACGTCGCTCCATTCGTTCCTTTTCGTAAATCGGCGTAGCTGCTCCTCCTCCGCACTACCCTCCGGTTTACCCCTTGCTTTGATCTCGATGATGGATTTCTCCCCCCTTTCCGTGCTTCTCCTGCTTGTCGGCGTCGTCATCGGCGCTTTTGTAGCGTATTTCATCCTCCAGGCCCGAGCTGCAGCGGCCTCCAGTGCCGCCGCGGCGCAGCTCGCGTTGGCGACTGCCGCATTGGACGAGCGGGTGCGAGGGAAGGAGGCGCAACTCGCCGAGATGCGGGGCCGTGCGGAGGCCGCCGAGGCCGAAGCCGGGCGGCTGCGCGAGTTGAACACGGCCCTGGATCGGAGCGTCGCGACGATCCAGGCGGAACTGCGCCAGGAGCGGACGCTGGCCGCCGAAAAGGTGAAGCTGCTCGCCGAGGCGGAGCAGCGCTTCAAGGAGGCGTTCCAGGCACTGTCGGCAGAGGCGCTGAAGTCGAGCTCCACCTCGTTCCTTCAATTGGCCACGGAGCGGTTCGGGCGCCTCCACATTCTCTCGCAGAAGGACCTGGAGCAGCGGCACCAGGCGATCGACGCGCTGGTCAAGCCCATGGCGGAATCGCTCGCGAAAGTCGATGCCAAGATCGACGAAGTAGAGAAGAAGCGGGTGGAAGCGGATGGGACGCTGTCGGCGCATCTGCAGAGCATGCAGCAGATGCAGTCTCAGCTGAACACCGAGACCGCCAACTTGGTGAAGCCGCTCCGTGCACCGAGCGTCCGTGGCCGCTGGGGCGAGATCCAGCTGAAGCGCGTGGTCGAGATCGCGGGGATGGTGGAGTACTGCGACTTCGTTCAGCAAGAAACTGTGCAGACCGACGCGGGCAAGCGGCGCCCCGACATGGTGGTGAAGCTGCCCAACGGCCGGTGCGTGGCGGTCGATAGCAAGGCGCCGCTCTCGCATTACCTGGAAGCGCTGGAGGCGCCGGACGAGGAGAAGCGTGTCGCTTCGCTGCAGGCGCACGCGGGGCAGGTGCGGACGCACCTCAAGGAGCTGAGTGCCAAGGCGTACCAGGAGAACATCCAGCCCTCTCCCGAGTTCGTGGTGCTCTTCCTTCCGGGCGAGACCTTCTTCAGCGCGGCGCTGGAGCAGGATCCGTCACTGATCGAGTTTGGTGCGGAGAACCGCGTGGTCCTGGCCACACCGACGACCCTGATCGCGCTCCTGAAGGCGGTTGCGTACGGATGGCGGCAGGAGCAGCTGGCGGAGAATGCGCGCGAGATCAGCAATCACGGACGCGTGCTGTACGAGCGCCTTCGCACGCTGGCGGAGCACTTCACCGGGGTCGGGAAAGGGCTCGACAGCGCGGTAGACGCCTACAACAAGGCCGTGGGCTCGCTGGAGTCGCGCGTGCTTCGCCCGGCGGAACCCATCGCGTGGCGGTGGACGCGGCGACCGGCCGGGACGGCACGGGAGGGGGAGCTACGGGCTTGTCTGCCCGTGTGAAGGAGGAGGCCACGCTACCCAGCGGCAGCGGTGGCACGGGCGTGGCGACGGCGCCAGCAAGCGTCTTTGCAGGTGGCGGCACGGCTGGCGAGGGGAGGACGGCCGGCGGAGCGACGGCTTGCACCTGAGGCAGTGGGTACACCGGCCGCCACGGCACCGGGGGAGACACCGGAACGCCCCGGGGTTCGAGGGCGGGTGGGCGGGTGGGCGATGCGGGGACGCCAGCGGGAGCGGGGGGCGGCGGCGGTGGAGGCGACGCTCGCTCCAGGGGCGGTGCGTCGGACGGCGCCGCGCCGGGACCAGCTTGCGGGTGCACCGGCTGGGAGGCGTTCTGGTTTGGCGGCGTTCCTGGATTCCGGAGCCAGAGCCAGATCAGCCCGGCCGCGCCGGCCGCGATGATGAACCCCATGATGACGATCGATGAGAAAAGGTCGGGCAGGAAGGAAATGGAACATACGGCGCGGCGTCCGCCGAGGAAAGATTCCTGCGGCCGACATCTCTCTTGAAGCTGGCCTCAGGCCGGAGTTCGTGGGTCCCATTCCGGCCGAGCGCATCGGCTTCAGCCGGTTGCGCTGGAGCCCTCGTCGGCGACCACTCTGATGGGCGAAGCACCGTACTCCGGATGCGTGGTCCGCTCCCATTCCCGCTGGCGGGCGACCAGCGCCGCACGAAGAGGGTCCGGCGCCTGCACGCCGCTCGCGACCAGCTCGTCGCGCCAGACCAGCCAGTTCCGCTGCAGTTCGCGCACGAGCGCGGCGGTGCGCGGAGGATGACCGCGTGCGGGCGTCTCCTCCAGGTCCGGGAACCCGCGGTCGTGCAGCAGCACGCGCATGTCGAGATCGGCCGCCAGCTGCAGCCGCCACCGCGCAAGCTCGCCCGAAACCCCCTCCGCGTCATCCGCGGGCTGCCCCACGGGCGCGATTTCCAGCCGGGCCAGAAAGGCTTCGCGTTCCCGAAGTACGGCGGCGGCCCAGGGATATGCAATCCCGTGCGTTTCGTCCAGCCAGCGGAAGTAGTGCCGCAACGCGGCGGGGAGGCGTTCGGCCTCTTCCTCGCTCGCCCGCCCGAACCGCGGGTACCAGTCGTAAAGGAACAGCCGCAGGTCGTACTCCGTGGCCGCTTCGGCGGGGAGCCGTACCTGGTGGTCCAGATAGCGCGACCAGTCCAGCGCGTGAGCCGCGCGGCGGCGTGCCAGCGCCGGGCGCGTGCCCATGTCCAAGAGATGCGCTTCGAACTCCGGAATCCGCTGCACCTCCTCGCGAGGGCGCTCCGGCTGGCCGCGCCCTTCCTCGGCGCGGAGGGTGACCGCGGCCCCGCACGCACACACCGGCCGGGCACGCTTCATCGCGGGCCAGGGTACCCGGTCGAAGTCGAATTCCGGGCGCAGCTCCACTCGGTTGTCGGTGTCCACATACGGCAGGGAGGGGCGCCTACCCCGGCCCGCCGCAATCCATCCGGCTACGGCCGCGAGCACCGCAGCCAAGTGACGGACGTCGGCGGCAGTTTTCCTGCGCCCCAGGGCGGTGCCGTCGCCGATGGCCAGCGGATACGCGCGGGGATCCGGCACCTCCCACCCACCGCGTGCGATCAATCGCCGATACTCGCGCGGAAGGGCGGCCCGCTCCACGAACTTGATCGCCAGCACCGCCTCACGCGACTCACCGAACATGGACTCGTAGTCGGCCGCGTGGGTGAAGAGCGTCAGAACGTGGCCGTGGCCCATGGGATGGTGAAAGACGGCGATGGACTCCCGCCCGCGCCACCTGACCAGCAACGCCTCGCCGTCCGCCACGCGCTCCCACGGCCGGGCGCGGCGAAACCGGGCCGCCGCCCGAAAGAATGCGTCGGGCAGGTGCGGATCGGTGCCGGCCTCGTACCAGCCCTCCAGCGGAACGAGGTCCCACGCCACGTCGGGCTCGTCGATGAGCGTAACCAGGTAGCGGATGGTGTGCCGGACCTCGCGGAGCGAGGGTGAAACGCGCACGTCCAGGTCATACGGCTCGAACTCCGTGCTCAGGCGCGCCGCCACGGCCCAGTCACGGACCAGCAGGCGGGGCGGATACCCGGTGGCGCGGCGAGCGACGTGACGCACGGCGCCGGCAAGGACACGCGCCGCGCCCGCGGAGTCTGCCACCGACGAGAGCGGGACCACCTTGTTGTACGCCACGTCACCCTCCACCATCACTACGACGATGGCGCGGCCCGGCCGCGTGCCGCGCCACGGTTCGTCGAGCGGCTGGACATCGGCCTTCCACTGAAGCGAGTACCGCATCCAGGTCTCGTCGAAGGAATCGCCAGCACCAAAGCCGACTCCCATCATATCTCTCCCACGCTGGCCGATAGGGGGCGCCCCAAGCAAAATCGGGAAGAGCCTGGTGGCTCTTCCCGATGTGACGGATTCGCGCGATCTCGCCGGATCATGCGACGATGATAATGCTTTTTCGGCCAATCGCAATGGATGGCGCAGACCTCGTTGTCTTGTCGTAGGTCGCCCTCGCTCGCTCTGTTGCCGGTGAGGGCGGGCGCGAGTAGCCCATCCAGCCCGTCGGACCTATCGCCCGAACTTCTTGCGCTGCCGGCCGCGCTACCGGGCTTCCCAGTACGACTCGACGGCGTCGGTCAGCAGGTGCAGGAAGTTGTATCCGGTGTTGCTTTCGATCGCGTCGACGGTGGTGCGGTAGCTTTCCCACGAGGCGGTGGAGATGCCGGTGATGTTGGGCATGTCCACCGCGATCACCTGGATGCTGCCCGTCGACGTTGCCTGCGCGAGGCCCTGCCCGTACGGCATCAGCAGCGCGATCTTGTAGTTCCGGCGCGGAATGGCCACCTTGCCCGCGTTGAGCAGCGTGCCGCTGTACGAGTATCCGCCGGCCATCACGTAGACCTCCTTGTTGTTCGTCTGCGCCTGCGTCTGCAGGTACTGCTCGAACTTGTACCAGGGGCCGCCGTTCAGGTCCTGGTACTGCGGGAGGATGTTGGTCATCAGGAACGTCTGCTTGTTGTGCTCCGACGACCAGGTGCGCTCCTCGCTGCGAACCATGTGGCCGCGGCTGTACCCCGAGTTCGTGTAGTCCGAGTTCGTCACGCGGTAGCAGCCGCTGGGAAGCGCGGCGTCGGTGTAGAAGCTCGTCGAGCGCGCCGCATCGCCAAAGTGCGTCTTGTTCAGGTTCCACGAAACCCAGTTGGGCCCGCCGCGCGAGCAGTTGTACGAGATGTAGTGGGTGTTCTTGGAAAGCCGCACGTCGCTGGTGGACGAGCCCGCCGGGGCGCCGAATTCCACGTGGCTGCGGTAGATGGCGCTGGGGTAGGTGTAGAAGCTGGGGCCTTCGGGATTGGTCGTGACTTCGGTCGGTCCGTCGGTGGAGCAGGCGGCCAGGGCCAGCATGGCGGCAAGGCCCAGCACCGCGCGTGCGGTGATGCGAGGGGAAGGCATCAGCGTCCATTCCTTGGGGGTGTCCAGTACTCCGGGGGATACCCGCTGTTTGCAACGTCGATGCCCTGCCACGCCAAGGCCGCCGCATGTTCTCCGGGCTATGGATCGAGAGGCGCCATGCGCACGGGGAGCCGCGTGAGGACCGGATGCGTAAAGAGTTTGGCGGGCGAGCTTTACGATCCGATGGACGCCTGGCTTGCCGCCGGCGGGGAGCACGCCCGCGGCCCCAGGCAGGCGCTAGATCCCCCGCGCGAGGCCGAGCCGGAACAGCCGTGGCGGATGGTGAGCGCCCTTTTCTGAGCAGGCGGGAACACCGTTTTGGTGCAGCTGCCCACGGGAGACGGCGTCGCTCGGCTTGGCTTGCCCGGAGGCGGCCACGCGGCACGGGACAGATCCTGACGAGCCTTGCCCGCTGGTGCCGGCACGGCTACTTGTGAACGCATTCCACCGCGATTCCCCCGCATCGGATCACCCAATGACGCCCGACCCGCCCGCCGCCGCGCCCGAAGGCTTTCAGGCATTGTCCCTGGGGGCCTCGCTCACCGCCAGCGACCTGCGGAAAAGCCTGGCCTGGTACCACGAGGTGGTGGGCTTCGCCATCGAAAACCGTTACGAGCGCGATGGAAAGCTGATGGCGGTGGGGCTCCGGGCCGGCGACGTGCGCATCCTGATCGGCCAGGACAACGGCGACAAGGGATGGGACCGCACAAAGGGAGAGGGCGTTTCGCTGATGATCACCACCGGGCAGGACATCGACCAGCTCGCCGCGGGAATCAAGGAGCGTGGCGGCACCCTGGACACCGAGCCGGCCGACATGCCCTGGGGCCCGCGCATGTTCCGCCTGCGCGACCCCGACGGCTTCCGTCTGGCGATTTCGTCGGATCGATAGCCCCGGCCGTGGAGATCATGCGCACGCGGCACCCGTTCTTTCCGCTAGCCCTGCTCCTCGCCCTCTGCGCCACGGACGGTGCGGCACAGCAGCCCTCCGCCGCGCAGATGGTGGCGGAGGCGGCCCGCGTCGAGCACTCCGACCCCGCGACCACGCTCCGCCTCACGCGCCAGGTGCTTCCCTCGCTCGGGTCGCCTGCCTCCGACGCGCTGCGGATGCGCGCCCTGGTGCTGCGCTGCTGGGCGGCCGCCAGTGATGCGCCCGACTCGATCGCCGCGTGGGCAGAGGCGGGGCTGGCCGATGCCCTGCGGACGGGCGACGGGCGCGCCATCGCGAGCCTGCGCACCTGCCGGGGATACGCCCACCAGGAGGCCAACCGTTTCCGCGAGGCCGCCGCCGACTACGACAGCGCCGAGGCCCTGGCGCGGCGGCTCGGCGCGGCGGAGGAGCGGGCCGAAGCGATGATGCTGCGCGGCGAGCTTCGCTACTACCGCGGCGAGTTCACCGGGGCGATCTCCGACCTGGGCACCGCGCACCGCCTGTTCACCGCCGTCGACGATGCCGCGCAGCAGCGGTACGTGCTCAACGCCATCGCAAACCTGTACGCCGACAGCCGCGTGGCCCAGTACGACCGCGCGCTGGAGTACTACGGCCAGGTGCTCGCGTCGCACGAAAGCAGCGGCAACCTGCGCGGGATGGCCACTTCGTACTACAACCTGGGAAGCACCCTGCAGCGGATGGGAAAGCTGGAGGAGGCGCTCGCCCACTTTCGGCGCGGGCTGGCGATGGACCGCCGCCGCAACGACCCCGGTGAGGTCGCCACGGACCAGCGCGCCATCGGCGAAGTGCTGTACAAGCTGGGGCGCCCCGCCGAGGCGCTTCCCATCCTGGACGAAGCGCTCGCGTACTACCAGCGGGCGGGGGATGAGGAAGGCACCGCGCACGTGCGCCTGACGCGCGGCGTGACGCTCCGCCTGCTCGGCCGGGCGGACGAGGCGCTGGCCGACCTGGAGGCGGCGCGCCAGCGGTATGCATCCACCGACAACCGGCGCTTCCTCGAGAAAGTGCACGAGGAGCGGGCGATGGCGTTCGCGGCCGCGGGCGACTGGCGCCAGGCGTACCAGGCGCGCACGGAGCAGCTGGCGCTTCAGAGGGAGCTGAGCGAGCGCGGGCGCCAGGAGCAGACCTCGCGCCTGCGCGTGCAGTTCGACGCCGAAAAGAAGGAGCAGGAAAACCGCGCCCTGCAGCGCGAGAACGACCTTCGCGGGCAGGCGCTGGCCGCCGGTGCACGCGTACGCCGCCTGCAGGCCGCGGTGCTGGTGCTGACGGCTATCGTCATCGTCGCGCTCGCGCTGCTCATCACCCGCCAGTTGAAAGCGTCGCGCAGGCTGCGCATCACCTCTCTCACCGACGAGCTGACGCGCCTCCCCAACCGCCGCCACCTGCTGATGGTGGCCGACGAGCAGGTGAAGGCCGCCCGCGCGCGCGGAACGGGGTTCGGCGTGCTGGCGCTGGACATCGACCACTTCAAGCGCATCAACGACGACCTGGGCCACGACGTGGGCGACGCCGTCCTTCGCAAGGTGGCGGAGGTGCTGCAGGGGTCGCTGCGGGATGGCGACCACGTCGGCCGCACGGGGGGAGAGGAGTTCGTCGCCATCCTCCCCGGCGCCGCCGCCGGCAACGCCGCCGAGGCGGCCGAGCGGGTGCGCCGCGCGGTGGAGCAGGCGCCCTTCGCCGAACTCCATCCAACCCTCTCGGTTTCCGTCAGCGTGGGCGCCACCGTGTGGCACCCGCGCGACGGTACGTTCGCCGCCACCTGGAAGCGCGCCGACGAGCAGCTGTACCGCGCCAAGGCCGCCGGGCGCAACCGCGTAGAGGTGGACGCGCTGTAGTCCGGCATCACGCCGGGGCTGCCGCGCGCCTGTATTCCCGCCGGAGTAGAGACGGGGCGGGTCAGCGGGCCACGGTTCGCATCGCAACCCGTTCCGGCTCCGCCGCGCTCCCGCGCGTTACGGCGGGAACGCCGCCCACTGGCCCTGCCGGGTGATGATGGCCGGCTGCTGGCTGTAGCTCACGGCGACTCCGCCGGCATCCATGGAGCCTCTCAAGTCCCAGATCTGGTTGAAGAACTCGACGCACCACAGGCGGCCCTCGGTATCCACCGCGCAGGTGGTTTCGCCGCCGCCCGACATCCGCACGAAGGTGGGAGGCGTGACGCCCGCGCTGAAGCTGCCGCAGGTGTTACCACCGCTGCCGAGGCGGAAACAGTGCACCCTGCCGGCCGCGACGTCCACCGCGTTCGAGGCAACCCGGACGACCGGAACGCTGGTCTGCGGGAGGTTGCGGAACGTTCCCCAGCACTCGCCCACCCCGTCGAGGGTGATGGCGCAGGTGCCGTTGTCCCCCGCCACGATCCGCTGGTAGGCCCGTCCGCCGAGGACGGGCGTGGGCGACTGGCGCGCGGTCAGGTCGCCCACGCCGAGCGCGCCCGTATTGTTGCGCCCCCAGCAGAATGCCTGTCCGGACCCGGTAAGGCCGCAGGCGAAGGAGCGGCCCACCGTCACCTGCGTGAACCCGGGGTTCGCCACCAGCCGCGTGTGGGTGGCCCCCGCGCCCGGAAGGGTGCCCTGGCAGTAGGTTTCTCCTCCGGTGGTCACCCCGCACGACGCGTCGTAGCCGCGCGAGAAATCGGTCCACACGTGGCCGCCGGGCACCAGGCCGTCGGTGCCCGTTCCCGTGCACCACGCGTCGCCCCTGGTGCTCAGGGCGCAGAACCCGATCTCCCCGGTGAGGGATTCGGGGCGGAAGGTGAGCGGGGCCGGGGCGACCGAGGCCACCTTCGCCGTGTCGGCCAGCGACCCGAAGGTCGCGACCACGTACGTGACGCCCGCGGAGCGCCCCACCACACGCACCCCGTCGTACGCCGAAGCGGTGTCGGCTTCCACCACGGCGATGGCGGTGTCGAGCGTTCGCCACTGGATCGACGCGTCGTAGGGACTGCCAGCCGGGTCGGTGTGGAGGACGGTGCCCAGCGAATCCAGGAGCACCGAGGTGGGCCGGGCCACCACGTCACCGTCGGCGGTCACGCGGACCGAGTCGGGGCTCACCACCAGCCGTGCCGGCACCGGCGCGATCACGATCGTCGCGGTGTCGGCCAGCTCGCCGTAGCGCGCGGAGACGAGCGCGCTTCCGCCCGTCCCGCTGGTGGTGACGAGCCCCGCCTGCGTCACCGTCCCCGGCCCGGAGACGGTGGTCCACACCACCCCGGACACCGCGATCACGTTTCCGCTGGTGTCGCGCACCGTGGCCGTCAGCTGCACGGTGCCGCCCACGACCGTCACGGTGTCCGCAGAAGGGGTGACCTCGAGGCGCTCGAGGCTGCCGCCCAGGTCGGCGTTCACGTAGGTGGAATCGGCCAGGTTCCCGGTCTGCGCCACGATCCAGGTAACGCCCAGGCCGGTGGCGGAAACCAGGCCCGTGGAATCGACCGAGGCGATCCCCACGTCACGGGAAAGCCAGGTGATCCGCTTCCCGGCGATGGGCGCCCCGGCCGAGTCCCGCACCTCCGCGATCAGCCGGGCCGTGTCGCCGTACGCACCCAGGCGAACGGTTTCGGGAAGCACCGACAGGCTCGCCGCCACCGCCGAATCCGCTTGCGCCGTGAAGACCGCCGCAAGCCCGGCGGCGGCCACCGAAAACCGCTGTTCGCCCGTCTGCGGCCCCAGCACGGCGGACGCCTGCGTGTAGCCGGCCGAGTCGGTCGGCGTACCGCCGTTCACGCTGCCGCCTCCCGAGACCACCGTCCACGCCACGGCGGCGTTCGCCACGCCGTTCCCGTTGCGGTCCACCACCCGGGCCACCAGCGGCGCGGGGAGCGGCTGGCCCACCCGGGCGCGCTGTCCGTCGCCGGACGACTTCACGAGCTGCGACGGTGCCCCGGCCGTGACGGTGGTGCTGAAGACGACCGTGGCGCCCGACGCCGTGGCGGCGCGCAGCGTCTGCGTGCCCGGCGCCACTCCGCGCGTCCACGTGGCGCTCGCGCCCCCGGTCCCGGTCACGGATTCCGCGGGAGTGACCGAGCCGCCGCCGTCCACGACCGTCCACGAGACGGCGACGCCGGTCACCGGCCGCCCGGCCGCGTCGCGGGCCTCCACCGTCACCCCCTGGGCCGATCCCGCGGTGTCCGCCGCCACGTCGCCCGCCGTCTTCACCAGCGTCAGGCCTGCCGAGGTCGCGGTGGCCGTGAACTGGGCGGAGAGGGTGCCCGCCGTCGCGGTGAGCTGCTGGGCGCCGGCCGCCGGGGCCAGCGTCCACGCCGTGGAGGCATTCCCCGCCGCGTCGGTGGTGGAGGTGCCGGGAGCAGCGGTTCCCCCCTGCGCAGGGCTCCATGCGACGGCCACGCCCGCCACGGGGTTGCCCAGCGCGTCCACCACGCGCACCGTCAGCGGCTGCGGGAGCGCCGAACCCGCGGGCGCCTCCTGCCCCTGCCCCCCAACGACCTGCAGGGCCGTCGCGACCGCCGTTACGCTCACCCGCGCCTCACCGCTGGCGGAGTCTACCACGGCGCGGATGATGGCCGTGCCCGCGCTCAGCGCCGTCACCCGGCCCAGGCTGTCCACCCGCGCCACCGACGGCGCCGTGCTGGACCATGCGGCGGAACGGCCTTGCAGAACCGTTCCCGCCGCGTCGCGCGCGGTCGCCCGCAGCGTGGCGGTGTCGCCCGTGGCGAGCGCCAGGCTGTCGGGAGCCACGGCAACGGCGGCGGCGAGCACCGGGAGCGGCTGGCCGATGGGGAACTGCGACACGTCGCGGTCCACCGTGTAGCTCAGCCCGATCAGCGCGTCGACCGCGGTGATCTGCCCGTCTCCGTTGTTGTCGCCGTTCGGCATGATCCGGAAGCCGGCTGGCAGGGGGCGCCCCACCGTGTGCGACAGGATGGCCAGGGCGTCCAGCGCGGTGATCTGCCCGTCCTGGTTTACGTCGCCGCGCAGGGCCGGAGCCGCCTGCCCCGCAAGGGGGGCGGCGGTGCCGGACACGAGCGCCAGGGCAAGCGCGAAGGCATACAGGAGCGGGCGGGGCATGGCGGCCAGATGGGCTGCGAGAGATACCAGCGGGGGCCGTTCGGCCGCCGCAGATTCTGGTGCGGTGGCTACGGCGCCGAGCGCGACAGCCGCGGCTGCGCCGAAAGCTGCCGAATCCGGGGCTTCAGGTCGGTGAAGCCTTCGCTGGCGACGAGTTCTTCCAGCGACAGCTCGAAGGCCTCGGCCGTGACCGGGGCACGGGTGCTGAACCGGAGAGAAAGCACCGCCCCGCCGTCGATCCCCTCCATGGAGATTCCCGCGAAGCGGATCGTGCCGGCCTGCGGCTCGTTGGCCGCACCGGTGATGCCCCGCGGAATGCTGGAAGCCTGGAGCGTGTAGCGCCCGGCGTCGTACTTCAGCTGGCCCTGGTAGCTGCCGATGCGCTCGGCTACCTGCACCCGCTGCAGGTGAAGCTCCACCGTGGCCTCGCCGTCACCTTGGCCAATCAGCACCAGCACCGGGTGGATCCCCGCCTCCTGCACGGCCGGCTTCTCCGGGTCGGGGCGCTGCCCCGAGCCCAGCAGGTCGCCGCAGCCCAGCAGGGTCCCCAGCCCGATCCCCATCGCCGCAAGGGCCAGCCGCGTGCGGCCGGTCCGGAACACTCCGTTGATCATGATGGAACTCCTGTGGATGAACTGAACCTGCTCTAGGGTGCCACGACGAGAACGCGGCCACCGGCCGAAAGCGGGATGCCGTACACGTGGAACCCGGTGCTCGCGGGCGGTGCCGTCCAGGTGAGCGAAAAGGCGCGCTCGGTGCCGGGCTGCGCGCCGGCTGCCACCTGGAAGGTCACGGTGACCAGCGTGGGCCGCGGCGTGTTCTGCGGCTCGGTCGCCGCGAAGCTGAACTTGAAGACACCGGGGGTGGGCACGTGGGTGGCTACGGACCCGCTCACCCCCGCCTGGGCCGACTGGAAGCCGAGCACCGCGGGGTCGTACACGAGGTCGAACTGCGCGGCTCCCAGGTTGCCCGCGGCGCTCACCCGCGAAAGGTCCAGGACCACCGCGACCACGACCGTCTGGCCGGGCCGCACCGCCAGCTTCGGCTGGCCGCCCGCGAAGGCCGTGGCGAGCAGCGTCGACGGGCCCAGCACCGCGACGAGGGCCGTGTCCGCGGCGCCGTTCACCTGCGCCGCCACACCGGCCAGTCCCGCCGCCACGCCGCGCACGCTCCCGTCGGCCCCCACCGTGGCCACCGCCGCGGCGGTCGTGGTCCAGGTGGGCCGCGGGTCGGGGATGGCCGTGCCCGCCGCGTCGAAGGCCGCCGCGGCCAGCGGCGCGGTCGCCGCCGCGTCCACCACCAGGAACCGGGGAGTAACCTGCACCCGTGTGGCGATACGCGCCGCCACCGTCACCTGCGCCGAGGCGCTGCGTCCCTCCACGGTGGCGGTGATGGCCACCGGCCCGCCCGCCGCCACCGCCGTCACCACGCCCGACCCATCGACCGACGCGACGGCGGGATTGGCGCTGCTCCACGAAACGCTCCGCCCGGCCAGCACGTTGCCCCGGGCGTCGCGCACGGTGGCCACCAGCGTTCGCGTGGAGCCCTGGTCCAGCTGCGCGGACTCGGGTGAAACCGTCACCGAGGCGGCGGCCGCGGGGGTCACCGTCAGGGTGATCGTCCCCGACTTGCCGGACCCGGTTTCGGTGGCCGTGATCACGACGCTTCCGGGCGAAACGGCCGTCACCAGCCCAGCCGCCCCGACCGTCGCCGAGCCGCTTCCGCTGGCCCAGGTGAAGGTCTTTCCGGCCACCGGCATGCCCGCGCGGGTCAGCGCCGCGGCCGACAGCTGCAGGGTGGCGCCGGCCTCCACCGTCGTCGCGGGGGCCGTGACGGAAACCGCCGTCACCCGGGTGTCGGGGCCGGAGGTGTCACGGCAGGCACCGCCCGCCAGCAGGACGATGGCGGCGACCACTGCGGCCGCCCCCCTGGCGAGGGGCGCGCGCGAGGTCCATGCGCGCAAATTGCGGCGGGTGGCGATAAGGAGCATTCGGCCGGGGGAGAAAGCGTGGGGGTGGCGCACGCGATGGGTGCCCCCAACGATACCCCGAAGGCCGGGCAAGCACAAGCGCGGCAACGGTTTTCCAAGGTTGGCCGCCGCCCGCGCCCAGACGCCCGCCGAGTCGATGAGCAGCGCTCATTGCGCCGCCGCGCGCCAGCAGTCTCCGCAGGGCGCGAGCCTTGCACGGGGGTTGCGCCACCGAATCACATGGCGCTCGCGCCAGATCTTGTCCACCCGCGCACCGCGGTCCATGTCAACACGCCAGCCGCTTCCCGACGACGACGAGACGGGGGGCCTTCTGCGCGCCATGCAGCAGCGCGAAGACTGGTTCCGCGCCGTGTTCGAGGGCTCGGCCATGGGCATCGCGGTGGTCGACATGCAGGGCCGGGTGATCGAGGCGAACACGCCGTTCCAGCGCATCGTGGGCCGCACCGCCGGGGAGTTGAAGGACACGCCCTTCGTGGACCTGGACCACCCCGACGACCGCGAGCGCAACCAGGCGCAGTTCAAGCGCCTGGTGACGGGGCATATCTCCAACTACCAGATGGAGCTGCGCTACGTGGACCGCGCCGGAGAGCCATTTCCGGTGCGGCTGACCACGTCCGTCGTTCGCGCGGCGGACGGCCGCGCGCGCTTCTGCGTGGCGATGGTGGACGACCTGACGCAGCGCACCCGCGCCGAGGAAGAGCGCGAGGAGCTGGAGGAACGGCTTCGGCACCTGGCGCTTCACGATCCGCTGACCGGGCTTCCCAACCGCGTGCTGCTGGCCGAGCGGATGACGGAGTGCGTCACGTCGCTCAAGTCCGAGCCGGGTTCGCACTGCGGGGTGCTGTTCCTGGACCTCGACCGCTTCAAGAACGTCAACGACTCGCTGGGCCACGGCGTGGGCGACGAGATGCTGCGGCAGGTGGCCGTCCGGCTCGCCACCTGCGGCCGCCCCGGCGACACGGTGGCGCGCTTCGGCGGCGACGAGTTCATCATCTTCCTGTCGCGCGTCACCGGGCGCGAGGAGGCGCTGGCGGTGGCGGCCCAGGTGCGCGAGGTACTTTCGGCGCCGCTGGAGCTGGGCAGCTACCGCACCTACACCAGCGCCAGCATCGGCATTGCGCTCACCGAGTCGACGGACGAGTCGCCCGACGAGCTGCTGCGCAACGCCGACATGGCCATGTACCACGCCCGGGCCGTGGGCGGAAGCCGCACGGCGGTGTTCGACGCGTCCATGCACAAGGCCGTGCTGGAGCGCCTGGGGCTGGAGAACGACCTTCGCGCGGCGCTCACCCGCAGCGAGCTGAGGTTGTTCTTTCAGCCCATCGTCTCGCTGCGCACGGGCGAGGTGGTGGCGTGCGAGGCGCTGGCGCGATGGGAGCACCCCATTCACGGCCGCGTGCCCCCGGACCGCTTCATCAGCCTGGCCGAAGACACGGGGCTCATCGGCCCGCTGGGCTCGTGGGTGCTGGGCGAGGCCGCGCGGCAGCTGGCCGAGTGGCGCGCCACGCTTCCCATGGCCGCCAAGCTCGAGGTGACGGTGAACCTGTCGCCGGCGCAGCTGCGCGAGCCCGGCCTGGTCGACGAAGTGGCCGACACGCTGGGCGAGCACGGCCTGCCCCCCGCCGCGCTCAAGCTGGAGCTGACCGAAAGCTCACTGGTGGAAGACCCCGCGACGGCCGCCGGCGTGCTGCGAGCGCTCAAGAAGCGCCAGGTGCAGGTGTACCTGGACGACTTCGGCACCGGGTACAGCAGCCTGAGCACGCTTCACCGGCTGCCGCTGGATGCGCTGAAGATCGACCGCTCGTTCGTGGCGGGAATGGACGGCGGCACCACGGGGGCGCACAAGGGCGCCGAGATCGTGCGGACCATCGTGGCCCTGGCGCGCAGCCTGGGTGTGCGCGTCGTCGGCGAAGGGGTGGAGTCGCACGAGCAGCTGGCGGCCCTCCATGCCCTCGGGTGCGACTTCGCGCAGGGCTACCTGATCTCGCAGCCGCTCCCCGCGGACGAGTTCGCCGAGTCCTTTCTGACGGGCGATCCGCCGCTGGCGTGGCGCGAGGGCCATCGCTTCCTGTAAAATCCCGCGCGGCGTACGGTCGGCGGCCCCGTCCCACCCCATCCATGACCCGACCTCCCCAGCGCGCCACGGCCTTTGCGCCGGCCAGCGCCAGCAACCTGGCCGTGGGCTTCGACATCCTGGGCCACCCCGCCGGCCCCACGGGCGACCGCGTGACGGTGACGCGCCGGGGCGAGCCGGGCATCGTCATCACGGGGGTGACGGGCGTCGCCGGCCCCTTGCCCATGGACCCCGCCGCGAATACGGCCACGGTCGGGCTCCTGCGGATGCTGGACGAGGTGCGGCCGGGATTCGGGCTGGAGGTTTCGATCGAGAAGGGGATTCCACTCGGCTCGGGGACGGGCGGATCCGCAGCGTCGGCGGTGGCGGGAATCGTCGCGGCCAATGCGCTGCTGCCGGAGCCGCTGGAGCCCGCGGCGCTCTTCCGCTACGCGCTGATGGGTGAAGCGGTGGCCAGCGGCGCCGTCCATGGGGACAACGTGGCCCCGTGCCTCTTCGGCGGCTTGGTGCTCGTGCGCTCCGCCGAGCCGATGGACGTTGTCACGCTGCCCGTACCCGCAACGCTGCGCTGCGCGATGGCGCGCCCTCACCAGCGGCTGGACACGCGCGCCGCCCGCCAGGTGCTCCCGTCCGCCTACCCGCTGCACGACGTCATCCGCCAGACGGCGAACCTTGCGGGCGTGGTCGCTGGCTGCTGCACGGGCGACCTGGCGCTCGTGGGCCGCTCGTTGCGCGACGTGCTGATCGAGCCGCACCGGGCCGCGCTGATCCCCGGCTTTTACGAGGTGAAGGAGGCGGCGATGAAGGCGGGCGCGCTCGGCTGCTCCATTTCCGGCGCCGGGCCCAGCCTCTTCGCGTGGTGCGATGGCGATGCGATCGCGGATGCGGTGTGCGACGCGATGGTGGCCGCGTTCGCCGCGTGCGGGGTGGCGTCGGATGGATGGACGTGCGCGGTCGGCGGCCCGGGCGCGCGGGTGGAGGAGGTCTCGTGAGATACGTCAGCACGCGCGCTCCGTCGCACGCCGTCTCGCTCTCGGCCGCCATCTCCCGCGGGCTGGCACCGGATGGCGGGTTGTACGTCCCGGAGCAGCTTCCCACGATCGATCCCGCCACTTTCGACGCGGACTCATTGCTGCCGGAAGTCGCCACGCGCCTGCTCGCGCCGTTCTTCGCGGGGGACGTGCTGGAGCCCGAGCTGGGCGCCATCTGCCGCGAAGCCCTCTCGTTTCCCGTGCCGCTGAAGGACCTGCGCGAGCGGACGGCGGTGCTGGAGCTGTTCCACGGGCCCACCGCCGCGTTCAAGGATGTCGGCGCGCGGTTCCTGGCGGCGTGCCTGTCGCGCATCGCCGCGGAGGACGAGCGGCCGCTGACGATCCTCGTCGCCACCTCCGGCGACACGGGTGGCGCGGTGGCGGCGGCGTTCCACGGGCGGCAGGGGGTAGAGGTCGCGGTGCTCTATCCCGCCGGAATGGTGTCCGCGCGGCAGGAGAAGCAGCTGACCGCGTGGGGCGGCAACGTGCGCGCATTCGCCGTCCGCGGCGACTTCGATGCCTGTCAGCGGCTGGTGAAGGCCGCCATGGCGCACCCGGAGCTGCGCGCGCGGCGGCGGATGTCGTCGGCGAACAGCATCAACGTGGGGCGCCTGCTGCCGCAGATGGCGTACTACGCCTGGGCCTCGCTGGAGTATCACCGGCGGCACGGCGTGGACCCGGGGTTCATCGTCCCCTCGGGCAACCTGGGGAACGCCGCCGCCGCGTCGTGGGCGCGCCGGGTGGGGATGCCGGTGCGCGAGGTGGTGCTGGCGACGAACGCCAATCTCGCGATCACCCGCTTCCTTTCCGGCCACCCGTGGTCCCCCCAGCCGACCGTCACCACGCTGGCGACGGCGATGGACGTGGGCAGCGCGAGCAACATGGAGCGCCTGCTGCACCTGTACGGCGGCGAGGACGGGACGCGCTCCGCACTGCGAGCGTTTCTGGTGGACGACGACGAGATCCGCCGCGTGATCCGTGAGGGGCCAGGGACGTGGGGCGAAGTGTGGGATCCGCACACCGCCACCGCCGTCGCCGTGCGCGAGCGCCTGGACACCCCCGACTGGATCGTGGTCTCCACCGCCCATCCCGCCAAGTTCGAAAGCGTGGTGGAGCCGCTGATCGGCCGCGAGATCCCCGTCCCTCCGGACCTCGCCCACCTGCTGGACCGCCCGTCCCACGCGACCTCCATCGACCCCGACCTCGACACCTTCATCGCCGCGCTCGAAGCGTCTTGATGGGTTGACGGCCGAGCGCCAGATTCGAGTCGCGGATCACGCGGGAGGCATGATGATGATCAAGAAGGACCGCGACGAGGCTGCTCCTCATCAGGAGCAGAGAGCGTCGGCTGACCGTGAGCAGCAAGCCTTGGATGTGCTGCGGACTGAGCTGCGCGCGATTCAACGCAGCTACGCCAGCCTTCCCGTGCTGGATGACCGGCCCGCGGACGAGATCCTCGGGTACGACGAGCACGGGTTGCCCCCGTGACTTCTACGCGGCCGTAGTGCCGGCGCTCTGATCCGCTACGGTGCGCATTCCTGGGCCGGCGTCTCGCATGGACGCCGGCTTTCGTGTACCTTGCAGCGCATGCAAGTCGTGTGTGCAGGCTGAACTTCCGCACTCACGCACTCACGCACCCAACGCCCTCACGCACTTTCGTACCGACGTACTTTGAATATGCAAGCCTCCGAGCGCGACCAGGTGCTCCGCCGCGTCGCCGCCGCGCTGACCCTGGTGCTTCACCCCACGACGGGCGACGACGTGGTTTCGTCGGGCCGCGTCCGCGAGCTGGACGTTCTGGAAGACGGCACCGTGCGCTTCAAGTTCGCCCTGCAGGCCGACGACCCCGGCACGCTGGTGCGCCAGGCGCGCGCCGCCGCCGAGACGGTGGAAGGCGTGGCCAAGGTGAAGATCGACATCGCCCTTCCCGCCGCCGGCGCGCCGCAGAAGAAGGGCGCGCTGCGGGCCGGCAACGTCCCCGCGCCCACGCCCAACCCCAACCTGATCCCCGGCGTGCGGCAGATCATCGCCGTCAGCTCGGGGAAGGGCGGCGTAGGCAAGAGCACCGTGGCGGTAAACGTGGCCGCGGCGCTGGCGCAGTCCGGCCGGCGGGTGGGGCTGCTGGATGCCGACATCTACGGCCCCAACGTGCCCATCATGTTCGGCGAGAAGCGCAAGCCGTCGGTGGTCGGCCCCAAGGGCAAGGAAAAGATGCAGCCGCTGGAAGCCTACGGCGTGCAGCTGATGAGCCTGGGATTCCTGCTGGACGCCGAGCAGCCCGCCATCATGCGCGGGCCGATGATCGCGGGCATCCTCAAGCAGTTCCTGAGCGAGGTGGAGTGGGGCGAGCTGGACGTGCTGGTGGTCGACATGCCGCCGGGCACGGGCGACGCGCAGCTGTCGCTGGTGCAGACCATCCGCCTGGACGGGGTGGTGATGGTCACCACGCCGCAGGACGTGTCGACGGGCGACGTGCTGCGCGGCATCAAGATGTTCGAGCGCACCAACACGCGGGTGCTGGGCATCGTCGAGAACATGGCAGGGTTCATCTGCCCCTGCTGCGGACAGCGGTACGAGATCTTCGGGCGGGCGGGCGGTCAGCGGCTGGCGGAGCAGACGGGGCTGGAACTGCTGGGCGAGGTGCCGCTGGAGATGATCGTCCGCGAAGGCGGCGACGAGGGAGTGCCGGTGGTCATCGGGCATTCCGAGTCGCCGTCGGCCATGGCCCTGCGCGCACTCGCCGAAAACGTTGCGTCGCGCCTGGAAGCCCTGGTTCCCGCGGCCGTGTAGAAGACACTGCGGGTCTCACACGGAGGCCACGGAGGGCACCGGGGAAAAGACGAAGGAGGAACAGACGAGGCGTTTTCTTGCCTCTTCTTTCCTCCTCCGTGCCCTCCGTGTGAGGCTTATTTTGCCTTTACGCGTGGTCCAGCCAGCGCTGGTCCGCCGAGGTGAGCACGCCGCGCGGGCGCCGGGCCGAGCGCACCAGCTTTACCGCGATCCACGCCACGAACACCAGCGCCGCCACCTTGGCCGCCAGCACCGCCAGCCCCACCACGATCCCCACGATGGCGCCCACGATCGCCAGCGCCACCACTCCCAAAACGGCCGCCACCACCAGGCCGACCAGTCCCTCGATCATCGTCGTGTCTCCGTGAAAGAAGCGTTTCAGGCCGTGTGCGCGCTGCCCGTACCCAGGTCGTCCATCCCGTCCCAGCCGCGCCGGTAGCTGCGCTCGCGCCAGGCGCGAACCGCTACGATCAGCACCGCCCCCGCACCCACGCTGGCGGCCAGCCACAGCATCATCCCCGCGAGCATCCCCACCAGCCCGCCCACCCAGCCGACGAAGGGCGTCATCACCAGCACGTTGCTCACGAGCAGCGGCGCCAGCAGCACCACGAGCCCGGTGACCAGGTACGAGTACGCGTTGCGATGGATGGGCTCGTACGATCCGCTCCGCTCGGCCGTGCGCTCGCCCAGCGCATGCGCCACGGCCAGGATGCCCACGCCGGCCAGCGCGCACAGCACCGTCCAGAACAGCGGAACGAACACCAGCAGCAGCGGGATCCCGATGATCGTCAGCGCCAGGGCCGCGATCCCCGCCAGGAAGGCCGGAAGCGCCAGCACGTTGGCCGCCAGGCCAATGCCTCCCGCCGCCAGCGGCGCGCGCCGCACCACGTCGCTGGCCTGCTCCAGGTACGAGCGGCCGTAGAACGTCAGCGCCAGCCCCAGCCCGCCCAGCACCAGCCCCAGGGAGAGCGTGCGCACCAGCCCGGCCCAGCCCTCGCCCAGCGCACCCAGCCAGCCGCGCCGCATGTGGATGGCCTGCGTGGCGCCCACGGCCTTGGAGCGCGGCGTTCCCTCCTGCACCTTGCCCAGCACGCTGCCCCCGTTGTTCACCAGCTTGCCGCCGGTGACCACCGCGTCGCCGTAGACCACGGCGCCGCGCTCCAGCACCAGGTTTCCGGCGCCCACCACCGCGTCGCCGTGCACTTCTCCGCTCACCGTCAGCGAGCCGTTGGCCACCACCACGTCGCCCTCGATCACCTCGTCGGCGCCGATGGAGCGCTGGCCGCTGAACCATACGCGGTCGCCGTGATGAAGCGTGCGCCCCTCCAGCCCCGTGTGGGGGTGCCCGGCCGGGGCCTGCGCCGCCAGACCGGCAGCGAACGCCACCCCCAGGGCCAGCGCGGCGCTCGTGATCGCAAGGTTACGCATGGATCATCCCTCCCGTGTGCGGCGTGCGCAGCAGGCGCGCCATCGCCCAGGCCGAAGCCGGGATCGCGGCCAGCAGCACCAGGAGCAGCACCGGCACTCCGCCCGCCGTGGGGCCGGGGATGGCCGCCAGCGCATCGGCGCCCCACTGGAACAGCCCGGTGCGGATCAGCGTTTCGGTGCCCTCGGAAAGCAGGTTCCACGACACGTCGCGCGCCCAGCCGCGGACGGCGTTCCACAGCGAGCCCATTCCCGTCACGGGGTCGCCGCCCATCCAGGTGCCCAGCCCCGCCAGAACCGGCAGCGGCACCAGCACCATGGCCAGCAGCATCATCCATCCGCGCCTGGCGCGCGGCAGCCGCTCCGCCTTCACAGGCAGGGCCGCGGCGGCCGGGGCCGCCTGGGGCTGCACCACCACCCGCGCCATCACCAGGTCGGCGAAGCGGGGCGAGGGCTCCAGTTGGGGAAGGGCGGAAAGCGCCGCGAGCAGGGAGCGGGCGCTCTCCAGCTCGGTTGCGCAGTGCGCGCACCGGTGCAGGTGCTGCTCGGCCAGGGTCCGTTCCACGTGGGAAAGGCCGCCCTCGGCGAGCTGCTCCAGCGTCCAGTACGGCAGGTGTCCGGTTGCGTCCGTCACGATGGCCTCTGATCTCGTTCGGTCCGTTGCATGATAGGAGTACGGAGCCACCGGCCCCGGAGTTTCAGGTTGCGATTCATCCCACGCACCGCTACACCCGCAGGTGCTGCAGCGTGTCGCGCAGCTCGTTGCGGCCGCGGTGGATGTAGGTCTTTACGGTGCCCAGCGGCAGGGCCATGATCTCGGCGATCTCCTGGTACTCGCGCCCTTCCACGTGGCGCAGCAGGATGGCGGCGCGGTACTCCGGCCGCAGCTTGCCGATGGCCTGCTCGATCTCTTCGCCCAGCTCCTTGGCTTCCAGCAGCTCCTCGGGATTTTCGTCCTCGGACACGATGGTGATGGCCGAGGCCTCCATCTCGTCGCTGGTCACCGCGTTGCGCGAGCCGTCGATGGACACCGTCTTCAGCTCCTTACGCCGGATCCAGTCGATCGTCAGGTTGGTGGCGATTTTGAAGATCCAGCTGCTGAACTTGTAGCGCGGATCGTACCGCCCGATGTGGTTGAACACCCGGACGAACGTTTCCTGCGCCAGGTCTTCCGCCTGCTCCCGGTCGCGGATCATCCGGAAGATGATGGAAAACACCGGCCGCTGGTAACGGTCCAGCAGCTCTCGATACGCCGTCTCGCTGCCCAGCTGGGCGCGAGTGACGAGCTCGTGGTCGGATACAGGTGTCGCGTTCACCGCTTGTATTTGTGGGTCCGAAAAGAATCAGACTCGGAAGGGCTGTACGCGCGGGCCGGGCGCGAGGTTTCAATCCGCGCCTTTAGGCTTGCTCGCGGCTTGGGGGGGCGGCTACTTTCACCGGCCTGTATTCTAAGTTGCACAACGGATTTACGACATGCCGAGCACCCCCGCGCCGCGTACGGCGCTTCCCGCGCCGGGCCACAAGGCGGCCCACGTGCGGCAGATGTTCAGCTCCATCGCGCCCAGCTACGACCTGCTGAACCACGTGCTGTCGATGAACATCGACCGGCTGTGGCGCGCGAAGGCGGTGCGCCGGCTCAACTGGGAACGCGCGCCCGACGGCGTGTACCTGGACAACTGTTCCGGGACGCTGGACCTGGCCGTGGCCCTGGCCGGCCGCAAGGGCTTCGGCGGGCGCGTGGTGGGGAGCGACTTCACCTGGGAGATGCTGGAGCGCGGCGTGGCGGCGGGGAAGACGCGAGGCGCCGCGGTGGCCCCCGCCTGCGCCGACGCCCTGTCGCTGCCGTACCCGGACGTGGCGTTCGACGGCGCCACGGTGGGGTTCGGCGTGCGGAACCTGGCGGACCTGGATGCGGGGCTTCGCGAGATGGCGCGCGTGCTGAAGCCCGGGGCGCGGCTGGTGATCCTGGAGTTCACCACGCCTTCGTGGCAGCCGTGGCGGTCGGTGTACCTGTTCTACGCCCGGCGCATCCTTCCCGTGGTGGGCGCCATGATCTCGCGAAACCGCAGCGCGTACACGTACCTGCCCGAGTCGGTGATGGAGTTTCCGCCGCCCCCGGAGCTGGCGCGAAAGATGGAGGCGGCCGGCTTTCGCGGGGTGAAGTGGGACACGCTGTCGGGGGGCATTGCGGCGATCCACTACGCGGAGCGGGCCGGGTGACGCTCTTTCGGGTGATTGCGGCCACGCTGCTGCTGAGCTTCTTCGGCTGCTGCGTTGCTTCGGCGGTGCTGCAGGTGGTGGCGTGGCGGCACGTGCGGCCGGGGATCGGGCCGTCGGTGAAGGGCATCTACAAGCCCGACGACATGCTCGACGAGGTAGGCATCCGGCAAATGAAGCTCGCGCGCTGGTTGCTGATCGTGGGCGCGGTGGCGTTCGTTTCGCACATCGTCGTGCTGCAGCTCGGAGTGCGGCTTTCGGGGTAAGAGAAGGCCGGTGCCGTCGCCATGTCATCCCGATGAAGCGGCCAAGCCGAACCAGCCCGCACGTCGCGAAGCTCCGGAGCACACCCGGGCAAGGGCGCGCACGAGGGCACCGGATGCACGAAGGCGTGCAGTCCACGAAGGTGGACATCGTGTGGTTGTTGCAGCGAATTCATTCGCCCGTGGGGACTGCTCCCCCAGCTGAGGGACCGAGTCTCAGGGCTTCGTGACCGCTGCCGCGCCCGGTTTGAAAGGCGCCTCAGGCTAGATCCTTCGGCCCGCGGGTGCCGGTGTATGGGTGAGTATGGGGCGCCTGGGCCTCAGGATGACAGGCTTCCGCGCAGAGTCGGCCGGAGCGCGGTCGAATTCTCCCTTTCCCCCGCTTGCGGGGGAAAGGGCCGGGGAGAGAGGGCTGCCAGGGGCATGGGCCGGGGCTGCCGAAGTGCACTCCAGGATGACAGGGTCTCGTGCCGTTCCGGGGCGGCAGTCCGCGAAGGCGGACTTCGTGATGTTCCAGACGCGGTTTCAACCGCCGGGATCAGGCGTGGGACCAGCACCGATCCCGGTGATACCCATAGAGTGAGAAGTAGAAGTCGATGATCTTCCAGAACCTGCGGGAGTTCCTTCGCTACCTGGACCGCACGGGCCAGCTCGTGCGCGTGCGCGAGCCGGTGTCCGTCGACCTGGAGATGGCGGAGATCACCGACCGCACCATGAAGCTTCCCGGCGGCGGCCCCGCGCTGTTCTTCGAGCGCCCGATCCTGATGGACGGCACCGAGAGCGACATCCCCGTCGCCATCAACGTGTTCGGCTCGTGGCGGCGCATGTCGGCCGCGCTGGGCGTGGACGACGTCGAGGTGCACGCCCGCCGCATCGCCGAGCTCATCAAGCCCGAGGTGCCCAAGGGGCTCTGGGGCAAGATGCAGATGCTGCCCAAGCTCATGGAGCTCACCAAGGTGCCGCCGCGGCCGTACAAGGGCGCTCCCCCGTGCCAGCAGGTGGTGCTGCGCGAGGGCGAGTTCGACCTGACCAAGCTGCCTGTGCTCAAGACGTGGCCCCAGGACGGCGGCCCGTTCATCACCCTGCCCATGGTGATCACGTCCGATCCCGACACGGGCGTGCAGAACATCGGCATGTACCGCATGCAGGTGTTCGGGCCCACGACCACGGGAATGCACTGGCAGCAGCACAAGGGCGGCGCCGCCCACTTCCGCGCGTGGAAGCGCGGCCCCGGCGGACGAATGCCCGTCGTCGTGGCCATCGGCGGCGACCCTACGACCATGTACACGCCCAGCGCCCCCCTTCCGCCCGGCATCGACGAGTACCTGTTCGGTGGCTTTCTGCGCCGCGAGCCGGTGTACACGGCCAAGGCCTTGACGTGCGACCTCACCATCCCCGCCGAAGCGGAGATCGTGCTGGAGGGGTACGTCGATACCGGCGAGGATCTGGCCATCGAGGGCCCGTTCGGCGACCACACCGGCTTCTACACGCTCGAAGATCCCTATCCCGTCTTCCACGTGACGATGGTGACCATGCGCGAGGATCCCGTCTATCCCGCCACGCTCGTCGGCCGGCCGCCGGTGGAGGACGTGTACCTGGGCGGCGCCACCGAGCGAATCTTCCTGCCGCTGGCCAAGCTGACGATCCCCGAGATCGTGGACTACCACATGCCGCCGGAGGGCGTGTTCCACAACCTGGTGTTCGTTTCCATCAAGAAGGACTACCCGGGCCAGGCGTTCAAGGTGATGCACGGCCTGTGGGGGATGGGGCTGATGTCGCTGGCCAAGGTGATCGTGGTGGTGGACGAGTGGATCGACGTGCGGAACGTGCAGGAGGCGTGGTGGTACGCGCTGGGCAACATCGATCCCGAGCGCGACGTGCGGTTCACCAAGGGGCCCATCGACGACCTGGACCACGCGTCGCAGATCCCCTCGTTCGGCAGCAAGATGGGGATCGACGGCACCAAGAAGTGGGCGCAGGAAGGATTCGTGCGCCGCTGGCCGGAGATGATCGAGATGGATGCCGACGTGAAGTCGTCCATCGACCGCCTCTGGCCCCTGCTGGGCATCAAGCCCATCGACTGAGCCGATGAACGCGGCCGGGGCGATCCTGCTGGAGGTGATGGACAAGGAGATCTCGATCCCTCAGATGTGGGTCGGCTACCTCCTGTTCGGTGCTCTCGCGGTCTACCTCGCGCCACGGTCGATCGCGTGGCCGGTGGCCATCGCGCTGTGGCTCGCCGTCGTCGGCTGGGGCCAGGCGCTGGAGTTGAACGACCTGTGGGTCGGCCCGGCGATTCGCCGCGAAGCGGGTGAGGTGTACGTCACGCACAGCTACGCCAGCTTGATTGTTGGCCTGTTGCTCTGCGTAGCGGGGATTGCGCGACACATCAGGCGGCGGCTGGTCACCCGTGCTTCGGCCGCAAACGCCTGAGTCGAGAACGGAGCCGGATGGAGACGTCGAACCTGAATCCACCGGCCAGCCAGATTGCGGAGTTCTGCCGTAAGTGGAGCGTAACGGAGCTCTCGCTGTTCGGCTCCGTGCTCCGCGCCGATTTTGGACCGGACAGTGACGTGGATGTGCTTCTGACGTTCGCGCCGGAGGCGGGGATCTCGCTCTTCGACTACGCCGCGATGCAGGACGAGTTGGAGGCGATCTTCGGGCGCACCGTCGACGTGGTGAGCAGGAGTTCGGTTGAGCGCACCGAGAACCCGTTCCGGAAGAACGCAATACTCGGATCGGCACGCACCATCTACCCGCATCGTGGCGCCGATTTGCCCTCCGCGCCCGGCGCTTCGGTGCGGCTGGATCGTGATCCCGGGCTGCTGTACGATATGGTGGCTTCTGCCCACGCGGTGCGGAAGTTCATCGATGGGATCACCCGTACGGATTTCGCACGGGATGACATCACGATCTCGGCCGCCAGCCAGGTACTAGGTGTCCTGGGACGTGCCGCGGAGAAGATCTCGGCAAAGTTGCGAGAGCAGCATCCCGAGATCGACTGGATAGGCATGGCCTTGTTTGCTGATCGGCTGCTGCGGGAGTACCGCGAGGTATCGGCAGATGAGGTCTGGGGGGCAGCACAATCAGCTGTGGCAGCGATTCCCATTCTGGAGCCGCTGGTTCCACCGTACGAAACCGAGTCGAAGAGCAGCAGTGACTACGCATAGATTGGAAGGGCAGCACATCGGGGGGCGGGGCAGGCTGGTGGACTACTCCAACCTGGTGAAGCTGCCCCACACCGTGTTCGCGATGCCGTTCGCCCTCGTGGGCGCGACGCTGGCGTCGTACCGCTACGCCGTGAGCGGCTGGGACGTGCTGCTGATCCTGGCCGCCTTCACCTGCGCGCGGTTCGCCGCCATGGGCTTCAACCGCATCGCCGACCGCGCGATCGACGCCAAGAACCCGCGCACGGCCATGCGCGAGATTCCCGCGGGGAAGCTGTCCGTGCGCGAGGCCACGGCCGCGGTCATAATCGCCAGCGCGCTCTTCTTCGTCTGCGCGGCGCTGCTGAACCCGCTCTGCTTGTACCTGGCGCCGTTCGCGCTGGCCATCATCCTGGCGTACTCGTACACCAAGCGCTTCACCCGCTACGCGCACCTGGTGCTCGGCTTCTCGCTCGCCATCGCTCCCGTGGGCGCGTACCTGGCCGTGGCGGGTGAGTGGAGCCGTCCGCCGTCCGCGCTGCTGGTGCTGGCGGCGGGCGTGCTGTGCTGGGTGGCGGGCTTCGACATCCTGTATTCGCTGCAGGACATGGAGTTCGACCGCGGCGAAAAGCTGCACTCCATCCCCGCCGCGCTGGGCGCACGAGGCGCGCTGGCCTTCTCGCGCGGGCTGCACCTGCTGTCGGCGGCCGCGTTCGTGGCGCTGGGGTTCATCCTTCCCGAGCTGGACGTTGGCTACTTCATCGGCACGGGGGTGATCGCGCTGATGCTGGCCTACGAGCAAAGCCTGGTGCGCTCCGACGACTTTTCCAAGATCGACGCGGCGTTCTTCAACATCAACGGGGCCATCTCCGTGCTCTTCTTCGCGATCGTGCTGACGGAGCGGCTGCTCGCGTGAGGGTGGCCCTGGACGCGCCCATCACCTTCGGCATCACCGGCGCGTCGGGCGCGCCGTACGCCGTGCGCGTGCTGCGCGCGCTGAACGAGGCCGCGGTGCCCGTGCGGCTGATCGTGTCCAGCTACGGGCTGCGGCTGCTGAAGGAAGAGTCGGGGATCGACGGCGTCGACGGCCTGCGCGCCGCGACGGGCGACTGGTCGCGGGTGGAGTTCTACGATTCGCTGGACCGCGGCGCCACGCCGGCCTCCGGCTCCGCCCCGTCGCGGGGGATGCTGGTCTGCCCCTGCTCCATGGGCACGCTGGCCTCCATCGCCGCGGGCACGTCGCGCAACCTGGTGGAGCGCGCCGCGGACGTGGCCCTCAAGGAGCGCCGGCCGCTGATCCTGGTGCCGCGCGAAACGCCGCTCTCGCTGATCCACCTGGAGAACATGGCCCGGCTGACCCGCGCAGGGGCCACGATCATGCCCGCGGCCCCGGGGTTCTATCACCGCCCGCGGAGCATCGACGACCTGGTGGACTTCGTGGCCGCGCGCATCCTGGACCACCTGGGCGTAGAGCACACCGTCGGGCGGCGGTGGAAGAGCGGGGAAGCCCCCGCCGCCGCGGACGCTTGATCCCTCCTGTCATCACCTACCGTTCCCGAACTCGACGCATGTGGAAGAAGCTTCTCGCCCTCCTGGTCCTCGCCGCCACCGCCGGCTGCGTGGCAGTCCGCGCCCCGGAACCGTATCCGCTGCAGGAATTTGCGGTCGCGACGGCGGGGGACACGCTGGTGGTTTCCAACCTCAGCTCGGAGCCCATCTACTACGCCGTGCTGGAGGAGGAATTCTCCACCCGCGCGCGCTGGGCGCCGTGCGTGCCCCCGGCGGAGTGCCCGCGGGTGGAGGCGGGGCAGGGGGCGCGCGTGCCGTACGCGAGCATCACCGGGTACCAGCCGGGTGCCCGCAAGGCGATGGTCTTCTGGTACCGCCTGGAGGCTGGGCGCCCCGGCGAGGTTCGCAGCCGCTCCGTGACGCTGTAGCGCCGTGAAGATCGGCATCATCTCCGACACGCACGGGCTGCTGCGCCCGCAGGTGTTCGACGTGTTCCAGGGCGTGGAGCACATCCTTCACGCGGGCGACATCGGCAACCTGGACATCATCACCGAGCTGGAGGCCATCGCCCCGGTGACCGCCGTCTGGGGCAACGCGGACGGCCTGGAGGTGCGCGGCCGCGTCCCCGAGGTGGCGGAAGTGGAGCTCGGGGGCGTCCGCGCGGTCGTCATCCATGGGATGCAGGTGGGCTCGCCCACGCCGGAGAAGATCGCGGCCCTGCATCCCGGCGCGGGGCTGGTGGTGTTCGGCCATTCGCATCGCCCGCTCATCAAGCAGGTGGGCGCCACGCTGGCCGTGAATCCCGGGAGCGCGGGCCGCCGCCGCTTCCGCGATCCCGTTACGGTCGCCCTCGCGGAGATCGGCGACGGATCGGCCTCTGCCCGGCTGGTCGAACTGGATCTGGAAAAGCGATGATCTCTCGTGTCCGCCTTGCGGTGATCGCAGCCGCGGTGCTCGCCGCCACTCCGCTCGTAGCCGCTGCGCAGGAGGGCTGGACGACGGGTGACCCGGTGCTGCGCGCGATCTGGAGCGAGGGGATGGAGCGCTCGCGGCTGGAGCCGATGGCGCAGGCGCTGATGGACAGCATCGGGCCGCGGCTGACGGGGTCGCCGGGGCAGCGGGCCGCGCACGAGTGGGCCGCCGCGCAGTTCCGCGGCTGGGGGATCGAGGCGCGCAACGAGACGTACGGCTCGTGGGTGGGCTGGCGTCGCGGAACGGCGCACGTGGACTTGGTGCAGCCGCGCGTCCGCTCGCTGGAGGCGCGGCTGCTGGCGTGGAGCCCCGGGACCGCCGACGCGGTGACCGCCGAGGTGGTGGCGATCCCCGAACTGGCGGACACGGCGGCGGCCCGGCGCTGGCTGGGCACCGTGCGTGGCAAGTTCGTCCTGGGCGCGGCCGAGCCGGTGACCTGCCGGCCGGTCGAGAACTGGCAGAAGTGGGCGCAGCCGCAGATGCTGGGGCGGCTGGCGCAGGACGTGGCCCGGGCTGATTCCAGCTGGCGCCGACGGCTTTCCCGGTTGCGGGTTCAGCCCAACGAGCTGGAGATGCTCCTTACGCGGTCGGGCGCCGCGGGCGTGGTGACCAGCGAGTGGACGGGCGGATGGGGCACCCAGCGCGTGCACGATGCGCTGGGCCTGCCCCTGCCCGTGCTGGATGTGACCTGCGAGGACTACGGGCTGCTCCACCGGCTGGCGTCGCGCAACCAGGGCCCGGAGATCCGCGTGAACTCGCAGGCCGAGTTCACCGGTGCCGCCCCGGCGATGAACACCGTCGCCACCATCCCCGGCCGCGCCCTGCGGAATGAATACGTGGTGCTGTCCGCCCACTTCGACTCGTGGGACGCCGCATCGGGCGCCACGGACAACGGAACGGGTACGCTGGTGATGATGGAGGCCGCGCGGATCCTCCGTGCCGTGTATCCCAATCCGAAGCGCACCATCGTCGTGGGCCTGTGGGGCGGCGAGGAGCAGGGCCTGAACGGGTCGCGCGCGTTCGCCGAAGACAATCCGGAGATCGTGAGCGGCATGCAGGCGCTGCTGAACCAGGACACGGGCACGGGGCGCATCGACCGCATCTCGCTGCAGGGGTTCACCGAAGCCGAGCCGTTCTTCCGCCGCTGGCTTTCGCGCGTGCCCCCGATGTTGGCGGACAGCATCAAGCTGGACGCCCCGGGGCTGCCCAGCGCGGGCTCCAGCGACCACTCGTCTTTCGTGTGCCGCGGCGCGCCGGGGTTCTGGCTGCTTTCCACCTCGTGGGACTACGGCACCTACACCTGGCACACCGATCGCGACACGTACGACAAGATCGTGTTCTCCGATCTGCGCCGGAATGCGGTGCTGCTGGCCATGCTGGCCTACCAGGCCGCGGAAGACGAGCGCATCCCCCGGACGCAACGCACCGAGTTTCCGCCCAACGTGGCGGGGCAGCCGGGCAGCTGGCCCGCCTGCCGTCCTGCGCAGCGGTCGCTGAACTAAAGCGCAACGCCACCGGCCCTGCCGCGCGGCGCACGCCGGACCCTTCCGGCACCACACGTGAGAGACTCATCGTGATGAAGAGAACCGCACTGGCAGTGCTGTCCGTCGGCGCCCTCCTGGCCGGCCCCGCCGCCGCGCAGCAGGAGTGGACGAGCAACGACCCTGTGCTGCGCGCCATTTGGCAGGAGGGAACGCAGAACTCGCAGTTGGAGCGCCTGGCGCAGCCGCTGCTGGACTCCATCGGCCCGCGGCTGACGGGGTCGCCGGAGATGGATGCGGCGCAGCGCTGGGCCATCGCCCAGTACGCGCAGTGGGGCATCACCGCCCGCAGCGAGCGCTACGGCACCTGGCGCGGCTGGCAGCGCGGCCACACGCACGTGGACCTGATGACTCCGCGCGTACGCTCGCTGGAGGGCATGATGCTGGCCTGGAGCCCGGGCACCAACGGCCCCGTGTCGGCCGAGGCCGTGATGCTTCCGCAGATGGCGGATTCCGCGGCGTTCAAGGCCTGGCTGCCGAGCGCGCGCGGCAAGTTCGTGATGATTTCGTTCCCCCAGCCCACCTGCCGCCCGGACGAGAACTGGCAGCGCTGGGCGGTCGCAGCCGATTGGGAGCGGTTCCGTGCGGAGCGCACGGCGGCGCAGAACGCGTGGAACCAGCGGGTGTCGGCCACGGGGTTGGCGGCCCGCGACTTCCAGCTGCGGCTGGAGGCGGCGGGAGTAGCGGGGATCGTCACCAACCTGTGGTCGCAGGGGTGGGGCGTCGACAAGATCTTCAACGCGCGCACCCGCCAGGTGCCCGTCATCAGCCTGAGCTGCGAGGACTACGGCCTGGTGGCGCGGCTGGCGACGAACGGCGACGCGCCCAGGCTGCGGCTGGACGCGCAGTCGCAGTTCACCGGCGAGGCGGTGCCGGTGTCCAACGTGATCGCGCAGGTGCGCGGGCGCCGCAAACCCAACGAGTACATCATGCTGTCCGCCCACTTCGACTCGTGGGACGGCTCGTCGGGCGCCACCGACAACGGCACCGGCACGGTGGTGATGATGGAGGCCATGCGCATCCTTTCCAAGGTGTACCCGCGGCCCAACCGCAGCATCGTGGTGGGCCACTGGAGCGGCGAAGAGCAGGGGCTGAACGGGTCGCGCGCCTTTGCCGCCGACCACCCGGAAATCGTCAGCGGCCTGCACGTGCTGTTCAACCAGGACAACGGCACGGGCCGCATTCGCAACATTTCCATGCAGGGGCTGACGGGCACGGCGCCGTACTTCCGCCGCTGGCTGGGCGCGATGCCGTCGTTCGTGACCGACAGCGTGCAGATCGACGATCCGGGGATGCCCAGCGGTGGCGGATCGGACAACGCGGCGTTCGTGTGCTACGGCGCGCCGGCGTTCGGCCTCGGCTCGCTCTCGTGGGATTACGGGACGTACACGTGGCACACCAACCGCGACACGTACGACAAGATCTCGTGGGACGACGTGCGGCGGAACGCGCTGATGGTGGCCATGCTGATCTACCAGGCCGACCAGGAGGCGAACATCCTTCCGCGCGACCGGCGGACGGAGTTCCCGGTGAACCAGCAGACGGGGCAGCCGGGCAGCTGGCCCGCCTGCGCCGCTCCCGCCCGCAGCGCGGCGGAAAGTCCGCGGATGTAGGCCCGCGGGTCCAGCGGAATCGAAAAGGGGCGGGGATGCGCGTGCATCCCCGCCCCTTTTCGTTGCCGAAGGGACCGGACCAGGGACACCAGCGGCCCGGCATCACCTTTCAGAGCGTTGTGGAACACGGTACGGGAGGGATCCACAAGCGCTGCGCGAACCGCCCGCGGATGCCCGAGCGTTCGGCCCGTGAGTTTACGTCAGGTGTGAGATTTGTGTCGCTTGCGGATCGCGCCACACGTGACTACCCTTTCCAGTGAGGATGGACAACGTAGCCAGCCCCTCGGCCATCGCCTCCCGTTTCGACCCCGGGTCTACACCGAAAGAGTTACCATGCGTGGACGCCGATGGGAAATTCCGCTGGACCGCCTCTGGGCAATGCTCGAGTTCGAGAGAGACATCTTTGCCGTGCTGGATTCCTCTCTCTCTTTCGGATACGTAAGCGATTCGGCGGGATCGGTCCTGGGGCTGTCCCCGGACGCGCTGATCGGCCAGTCACTCCTGTCCCTGGTTTATCCGGACGACGAGCGCAACCTGGAAATGGTGCTGCGTTCGTTGTTGGCGACCAACGAGGGGAGGGCGACCTGGGTCAGCTTCCGATGCCGGCACGCTGACGGGACGTGGCGTTTCATGGAAGCACGTCTCAACCATCGGCTGCTGGCGGGCGAGCCGGCCGTTCTGCTCCTCGCGGCCGACGTGACGGAACGGCGACAACTCGAAATCCAGCTGAGGGAGGCCCAGCGGATGGAGGCCGTGGGGCGGTTGGCGGGCGGGGTGGCGCATGATTTCAACAACCTCCTCACGGTGATCCTGGGGAATGCCGAGCTCTTGCTGCTCGACATGCCATCCGACGATCCCCGTCGCACGGACGTCGAAGACATCCGGGGAGCAGGCGAGAGAGCGAAGTCCGTGACTCAACAGCTGCTCGCCTTCTCCGGTCAACGAACGGTCGATCTGCGGATCGTGGAACCGGGGAACCTGGTCCTCGCCGCCCGGCGTCTCCTGGACCGGCTGCTTGGGGAGGATATCTCGATCGAACTCACCATCAACCCGGACGTGGGGCTCGTCCGGGTCGATCCTTCGCAACTGGAGGAGGTGCTGATCAATCTGGCCATCAATGCCCGCGACGCGATGCCCTCCGGCGGGGTGCTGAGGTTCGAGGTCTGCCGGGCGGATGTGCGCCGGCCGAATGAAGAATCGGTCCCGTACTACGTACCCCCGGGTAATTACATCGCGATTCGAGTCCACGACACGGGACTCGGAATGGCGCCGGACGTGCTTGCCCGCGTGTTCGAGCCGTTCTTCACCACGAAAGGGCCGCTCAAGGGCACGGGCCTGGGACTTTCCACCGCGTATGGCATCGTCAAGCAATCCGGCGGGTTCATCTGGGCCCAAAGCAGGGTGGGGGAGGGAACCGTCTTCCACCTCCTTATGCCGGCAGAAGACGGACCCGCCGACCCCGCCTCACCGGCGAGGATGATCTCGAGCCTTCCGGCCGGCCTGGGGCGGATCTTCCTGGTAGAGGACGATATATCGGTACGGCGATATTGCATCCGCGTGATGGAGCAGGCGGGCTTCGAAGTTTCAGGGTTCGGAAGACCTGAGGAGGCACTGGGCGCATTCACGGCGGTCGCCCCGAAAGTCGATCTGCTGGTGACGGACGTCGTAATGCCCGGAATGAGCGGCCCCGAGCTCGTCGCGGGCTGCAGGGCGATCCGACCCGGGATCCCAGTCCTGTATCTAACCGGCTACACGGGTGATGCATTGCGCGAGCGTGGATTGCAGAGCGCCACCGAGAACATCTTGCAGAAGCCGGTCACGCCCGCGCAGCTACTTGCCGCGGTGGGCCGGTCTATTGCGGCGGGGGGTGTTGACGAGCAGAAGGACGGGTGAGGGTCCGCAGATGTAGAGCCGCGGGTCAAGGGGATCGAAACGAGGGTAGGGTCTGCGCTTGCGTCCCCGCCCTCGGCCGTTGTCCGAAGAATGGGAATCAGCAATCGCTCTCGCCATTCCTGATCGATGGCACAAAGCGTCGGATTCGCGTCGTGAACCAGGCATAAGTTCCGCGGCAGGGAAAAGCGGTTCGATGCGGTCAGACCGGCACGTACCAGGGTGGTTGGGGAGTCGCATTCCGGTAGTCGTTGCACAGTATGTGGTTACGCCACGGCGCATTCAGAACGGCCCTGGAGGAACAGCGCGGGTACGAAAATTCCGGTTTCAGGTTCATCCCTGATGTCCCTCCCCTCCCGTACCCGCTCGAGGCACGATGAACCATCCAGGCACGCTCCTCCCGCTGTTCGCGCAAGCCCCGAATCTCCCCAGGCGCCGCCTTCCACGATTCGGACGGGCATCGTGCCTTGCCGTGCTCGCGGGAATGCTGGCGCTGGCCGGGTGCGACGGCGCGGCGGCCCCGCTGACCCCCACGCCGGAAGGCGCACGGAAGACGCTCTCCGGCACCGCCACGATCGCGTGGGTGAGCCCCACCGGCACCACCGCCACCAACCCGGTCACCTTCAAGGCCGACGCGACCAGCGACATCGTCACCATCAAGTACTTCGCCGACGGAACCTATCTGCTGGGCTCCAGCACGGACCGCGCGAACTTCTTTGCGGTGACGTACAAGTTCAGCGGCGTGGGGGTGCGGCGGATCTACGTGCGCGGCTACAACTCGGCGGGCACGCAGGTGGCGGGCGCGTACAAGGACTTCACCATCCGCGACCTGATCGCGAACGTGCCGTACTTCTTTCAGTACAACAACGTGTACGAGCCCGGCGCCACCTGCGCCAACACCACGATGGCGATGCTGCTGAAGTACTACGGGGCCAACTACACGCCGGACCAGATCTACACGGAATTCCGCAAGCAGTCGCAGGACGAATTCAAGTTCGACACGATCTTCAACCGCCTCGCGGCGCGCGCCGGGCTCAAGCAGCGCATCCGCGTGCACATGGAAACCGGGTCCGTCGCGCAGATGGAGGCGGAGCTGAACAAGCAGCGGCCGGTGATCATCCACGGAAAGTTCACCAGCTCGGGTCACGTGATGCTGTTGATCGGCAACGACGGAACGAACTACACGATGAACGATCCCGCCGGGGTATGGGGACAGAGCCTGTGCAACGGCGCGGGTTACGGCGGATCGGGCGGGGCAGGGGTGCGCTACGGGAGGTCGATCGTAGGCAAGGCGATCACCACGCCATGGCAGGGCAACTGTACCTACTTCGATCCGAACACGGTGCGGTACCACGAGACGTACCTGGTGCCCTGACCACGGGGCACCATAATGAGACGATGAAGGGCCGGCTCCCCGCGCGGGAGCCGGCCCTTAGTCCGCTGGGGAAGATGATTCCGCGGCTGTAAATGCGGTAAGCTCCCGAGACGGGCCGCTCACGCGTCCCGTTCGGGGCTTTTACCTCACGCGCACCACAGCGCTGCCGAAGCGCGCCTGTCATCCCGACGGAGCGGCCACGCCGAACCTGCCCGTGCACTGTCGACGGCAGCGACCGAGGAATCCGCCACACATTCCTCGAGGCGCACCGGGGCTGTCGCGTGTAACCCTCCACGGGCGGGTGAACCCGTAGAGCCGAGGCCTCGGCTTTAGTGACCGCTGCCGCGCCCTGGCTGGGACGTATCCGCGGCTAGATCCTTCGGCCCGCGAGGCTTGTCCTACAGGCAGGTTCGGCGCGCCTGGGCCTCAGGATGACAGGTTTCGAGGTGCGCCGCGACCGCCGGGCGTCAGCCCTCGTCCGCCGTCGTATCCTCCTCCGTGCGCGCCGAGTCGGGGGTGAACTGCTGGATCAGCGAGTCGACGTTCACGCCGCCCTTCGTAGCCGCCGTGTCGCGCTGCACCCCGCCGACCGTGCGCAGCGTGATCATCGCCACCTCCGGCGGCGAGCCGAACCGCACCGGGACGAACGAGAATCCCAGGCCGCAGGTGACGAACAGCGTGGACCCGCGCACCCGGTAGATGCGGTTGCTCGCCGCGTTGGCCTCCTGCGGGAACAGCTCGGTGTTCACCCACGTCAGCCGGGGCGTGCCCGGCACCTCGATCTGCCCGCAGAAGGTGTGGCCGGAGATGACGGAGGGGTACTTGTCGGTGGGCACCGTCAGCGCGGCCACCGGCATGTGCGCCAGCAGCACGGGCGTGGAGCCCCCGCCGGGGATGCCGCCGTACATCTCGGCGCGGCGCCAGTCCGGCCGGCGCGCGATGTAGGGATCCACCCCCGCGATGAAGGCCGTGTCGTTGTTGCGGATGAACCGCGCGCGCGCGTTGTGGAGCAGCTGCACCCCGTTGCGGGCCAGGGCGGCGCGCGTCAGGATGGCCAGGCTGTCGGGCTCGTCGGGATCTTCCAGCATGTCCTCGTTGCCCAGCACCGCGAACACGGTCCTTCCCCTCAGCGGCGCGAGGACGCGGTCCAGCGCCGTGAAGTCGCCGCGGCGGCTGCCCACGTAGTCGCCCAGCAGCACGAAGACGTCGGGTTTTTCGGCGATGGCCCGCTCCACGGCCGCGCGCGCCACGTTGGCGTTGTCGGGCCACATGGACAGGTGAAAATCGGAAAGCGCGGCGATCCGCATTCCGTTCCACCCCTCGGGAAGGCCGATCACCTCGATCTCCACCGGCACCACGCGCACGTTCTGCGCGCCGGTGGCGCCGTAGGGCGACTGCGGGGGAGGGCCGGTGGTATCGCCCCCCGCCATGCCGGCGGTAGCGGGGCCGCCCTCCCCGCAGGCGGAGAGCAGGGCGGCGGCACACACGAAAAGCAAGCGGAAGCTGGTCCGCATCAACGGCTCCGTCAGGATGGTTCGAACGCGTCGGGGGCTCACGGCGTCACCGTGCCCCGCGGGCCGGGCGCAACGCATGTGCCACGCGGCTCACGCGCTCAGCGGCAGCGCCTCCACGCGGGCCGGCGGCACCGTGTTCTCCATCTCCTGCGGCCGCGCGCGGAACCAGCGCGCCAGCAGCAGGATCTCGTCTACCTGGTGCCGCTGAACGAGGGCGCCCGCGCCCTCTGGCCGGCCGAAATGCTCATCGCACAGCCGCGAAAGGCGCCGCCGCTCGGCGGTGCTGCGCGGCACGGGAACGCTGGCGCGCACGGTGCCGCGCCGCACCAGGTACACGCGGTCGTCGCCGTCCGTCCCGGGAACGCGATACACGAAGGTCAGGGTGTCCAGCGCCTCGCGCAGCTGCGCGAACTCGTCGCGCAGTCCCTCCAGCCTCCGCAGGCGCTCGCGCAGGGACGCCGCATACTCGAACTCCCACCGGTCCGAGGCCGCCTGCATCCGCTCGTTCAGCCAGCGCACGGGCTCGTCCGCCCGCCCATCCAGAAAGGCGCGGGCAAGGTCCACCCTCCGCTGGTACTCGGGCTCGCTGCACCGTCCCGCGCAGGGGCCCAGGCACAGCTTCAGCTCGAACCGGTGGCAGCGGGGGGCGTGCTCCCACGCGAACAGGTCGGGCTGGCCGGCGAAGCGGATGGGCGTGTTCACCGGGCAGTCGCGAAGCCCCAGCAGGTCGTTCAGCTCGCGGACCGCTTCCTGGACCCGCTTGCCGCCGCGGAAGGGTCCGTAGTAGCTGGCCGCATCGTCGGAGACGGCGCCCACCACGTACAGGCGCGGGGCGCGCGCGGTGGTCACCTTCAGGAACGAGTAGCGGCCGTCGCGCTTGTGCTGCTGGTTCATCCGCGGGCGGAACCGCTTGATGAGCTCCAACTCGCGGAGCAGCGCGGCGAACTCGCTGGGCTCGTAGTCCCACGAGAGCGAGGCGGCGCCCTGGACGATGGCGTGCTGCTTGTCGCCCCGCTTGGCGCGAAAGTAGGTGAGCAGCCGCGTGCGGAGCGACTTGCTCTTGCCCACGTACAGCACTTCGCCGTCCGTGCCCAGCCAGCGGTACACGCCGGGAACGTTGCGGGCTTCACGCACCAGCCCTCGCAACGGATGGGTGGGGATGACCTTCACTGCAGGGCGGAGTTCGCCGGGGAAGAAAAACCGAATCAATGGCGAAGGTAGCGCGCGGAGGCCGGAAGCGAAAGAGCGTCCGCGCGCGTCCGGCGGGATCTCTCGGCGCGGTGCCACAAATCGGTCGCGCGGCGTACTACGGCGCTGGCGTAAACGGTCTGAAGAGTCGCTCGCACCGGGTCGACCAGCGCCATGAACCATGCAGGACGCAGTCGATGAACTTGAAAATTTGGCGGCATGAAAAGTATGCCCTTACCCGCGTTCCAGCGGGCCTGTCACCGAGAGCCCGTAAATTCTGTGGCCGTGGGGCTGGCGCTTCGCTGGCGGACACACCATCTTTCCCGGTGGGAAGTCGCGAATGGAGCGATGCGATGTTGCGCACGCGTGGCGCAAGCCGCTCCTGCATGTTAAGATGCTGTCATCCCGCCTCAACATCATTCCCCCACCCGATCCTTGGAGAGCCTGCAATGAAGAACGTACGCACCCTGCTTGTGGCCGCGGTGCTGGCGGCCGCGGCTGCCTGCTCCGGCGACGCCACCGCGCCGGAAGCCGTGCAGCACCCCTCGCGTCCTTCGCTGGACAATGCCGCCTCGGACTCCTCCAGCGTCATCCAGGGCGAGGGAGAGCCTGGACCCGGGCGGAGCGGGCTCATCGGCTCGAGCGGATGACTCGCGCCGCGGGTAACGAATAGAAGAGCGGGCGTGGTCAGCGACCACGCCCGCTCTTATTCAAGACCGTCCAGCAGGATCAGCTGGGGGCGTAGGCACTGAGCGAACGCACCAGGTCGCCGGCCAGCACCTCGCTGCCTTCCTCGGACGCCGGGACGCGCTTGCGCGTCTCTACCGCACGGTGGTGCCGTACCGAGTCCATCAACGCCTCGGCGGACAGGCGGATCTTCGCCTCGTTGCGGCGGACGCCGGTATCCAGCGCCTCGCGCGCGGCCGTTTCGGCCTTGTCCCACAGCCCCAGGCTCGCCGCGCCGTGTGCCAGGTCCAGCAGCCCCTGCGCGGCACGCTCGTCGACCGACGAGTTGTACAGCAGGTCGTGGCAGGTGTCCCACGCATCCCGGAACGCCTCGCGGTCGTTCATGCCGCCCGCCGCGCGTGCAAGGTTGCCGAACACCATCAGCCGGTCCGACGGATGCGGCAGATGGGGAAGGACGGAGCGGAGCACCGGTACCGCGCGCGAGAAGTGCCCCTGCGTGATCCACCAGTACGCCACGTCCTGCGCCAGGCGGGGAAGCTCCGCGTTCTCCGGCCCGTACGCCGCGTACGCCGCGCGGGCCAGCTCCTGCGCCTCTTCCGGGCGATCGGCCTCGACGGCCACCCCGAACAGGTCGTGAAGCCCCTTGCCCTCGAGCGTGTGAAGGCTGTTCCGCTGCGCCGCACGGATGGAGCGGATCAGGAACTTGCGGGCCACCGGCAGCTTGCCGCGCTGCATGTACAGGCGCCCAAGGCCCAGGAACGACCTCGAATACGTGGGCCAGTCGCCGATCTGGCGCGCCAGGGCGATGGCGCGGCGGAACCACGTCTCGGCCCGCGCGTACTCGGCGCGGCGGCGCGCCAGCTGGCCCACCGCGAAGGCGGCCGAGGCGTCGCCCGGCGTCACGGTGGCGGCGGCCTGCGCGAACGAGAGCGCGGTGGTCAGCAGCCCCTGCTCGTCGGCCCACTGCGCCACCCGGCGGCAGGCCAGCGACACCATCTCTTCCGACGTGGCGTTGGGCTCGCCCACCATGCGGGCCAGCGCGGCCAGCGGCTCTTCCAGGTCGGCGGCGGGCGCGGCGGCCATTAGCATGGCCATGCGTACCCGCTCGGCGTCGGCGGCGAAGAGCGACGCGCGGTCGCCTTCCGCCGCTTCGGCCCAGAGCAGGGCGTCGCGCAGCGACTGCCACAGCAGCAGCCCCTTTTCGCCGGTTACCTCGTCGAGAAGCCCGAGCCCCTCGAACACCTCGTCGCCGCGCTTGAGAGCGGGCGGAACGCGCCAGCGGCGCTGCGTCTTTCGCTGGGGAACCCGAAACTTACGTGATTGCATGGCGTGTGCGAGTGGGCTTGGAGGAGGGGACCACGCGGCAGATGTGCCCGAATAATAATGTAGCAGATGAAAAAAGCCAGACATTCATCGCACACGGTGGCGTAAAAGTCGGGCCGATGTACCGTCATCGCTGGCAGGAGCCGCAGAAGAACGTCGATCGTCCGGCCTGGACGAGCCGCTCCAGCGGGGTTCCGCACACCGGGCACGGCTCCCCCCCGCGGTCGTATACCTTGAGCCGTTCCGCGAAGCCCCCGCGCTCGCCGCTGGCGTCGCGGTAGTCCAGGAACGTGGTGCCCCGGAACTCAATGGCGTCGGTGAGCACCTGGCGCACGCCCTGTACCACTCGAGTGGCCTCGCTGGCGGAAAGGGTGTTTGCGGGCCGCCGGGGATCGACTCCCGCGCGGAACAGCGCTTCGCTCGCGTAGATGTTGCCCACGCCCACCACCCGCCCCTGGTCCATCAGCCAGGTCTTGATCGGCACCCGCGACCGGCCGGCGGACTGGTGGAGCCAGTCGGGGGTGAACTCGTCCGACAGGGGCTCCACCCCCAGGCCGCCGTCGAACGAACGCCACGCATCCTCGCCCACCACCCACAACCGCCCGAACCGCCGCACGTCGTGGTAGCGCAGCTCGCGCCCGTCCGCCAGGGAAAGCCGCACACCCAGGTGGCTGGGGTCTTCGTCCCCGGCCCTGGCCATCAGCAGCCGCCCCGTCATCCCCAGGTTCACGATCAGCCGCTCGCCGCCCAAGCCTACGACGATGTTCTTGGCCCGGCGCGCCACGTCGTGCACGGTGCGCCCCTTCAGCCGCGCGGCGAAGGCGTTCGGATCGTCCCCGTCGATCAGGTCCGGCCGCAGCACGTCCACGCCGCCGATTCGCGCACCGGGAAGCAGCCCCGCCAGGTCGTGAACGATGGTTTCGACTTCCGGAAGCTCAGGCATGGAAGTTCGCGCGCTCGATTTCCCGCCACCCGATGTCGCGGCGGAAGTGCTTTCCGTCGAACTGGATGGACTCTGCCGCCGCCCGGCTGCGCTCCGCCGCGGCGGCCACCGTGGGGGCCAGGGCGGTGACGGCCAGGACCCGGCCGCCGGCGGTGACCAGGGCGCCGTCGTCCGCACGGCGTGTTCCCGCGTGAAAGACGATCACGTCGTCGCTGCCCTGGAACTCGGCGGTGAGGTGGATGGGCACGCCGCTGGGGTAGTCGCCGGGGTAGCCGCCGGAGGCCAGCACGGTGGTGGCGGCGGCCTGCGGGCTCCATCCCAGGCGCAGCCCGGCGAGCGAGCCTCCGCGGGCGATCTCCAGGATCGGGTCCAGCAGGGACGAGCGCAGGAGGGGCAGCACCACCTGCGTTTCCGGGTCGCCGAAGCGGCAGTTGAACTCCACCACCTTGGGCCCGTCGGGAGTGAGCATCAGCCCCGCGTAGAGCAGGCCGCGGAAGGGGCATCCCTCGGCCGCCATCGCGGCGACGGTGGGGCGCAGGATCTCGCGCTCCACGCGCTCCATCAGCTCCGGCGTGGCAAGCGACACCGGGGCATAGGCGCCCATTCCGCCCGTGTTGGGCCCCGTCTCCCCCTCGCCCACGCGCTTGTGGTCCTGCGCGGGGACCATGGGTACCACGTCTTCGCCGTCCGTCAGGGCGAACACCGACAGCTCCTCGCCGGTCATCCGCTCCTCGACCACCACCTCCGCGCCCGCCACGCCGAATGCGCCGCCCTCCATCGTTTCCCGCAGCGCGGTGAGCGCCTGGTCCGTGTCGTCGCACACCACCACGCCCTTGCCGGCGGCCAGCCCCGAGGCCTTGACGACGACGGGGCCGGTGAGGGAGCGCACGTAGTCCTCCGCGTCGCTCAAGGCGGTGAACACCTGGAACGCCGCCGTGGGGATGCCGTGCCGCGCCATCAGCCCCTTGGCGAAGGCCTTGGACGACTCGATGCGCGCGGCCTGCTTGCTCGGGCCGAAGACCGGCAGGCGGTGGTTGCCGAAGTGGTCGGCGATCCCCTCCGCCAGCGGGGCCTCGGGGCCCACGATGGTCAGGTCGATCTGGTTCTGCTCGGCCCACCCGGCGAGCGACTGGAGTTCGCCCGCGTCGAGCGGAATGGAGGTCGCCAGCGCGTCGGTTCCGCCGTTGCCGCGGGTGATGAACAGCTCCGCGTTAGGCGCGTCGCGCCGCAGCTTCCACAGCAGGGCGTGCTCGCGCCCGCCGTTGCCTACGACCAGGATCTTCAAGGAACGCCGCCGTTTGGGTGCAGGGGTGCAGAACGCGGGGATGATAGTACCCGCGCCGCGTGCACAGCAACCGCCCGAAATGTGGTGTGAGGGCGTCGGTCCAGCCGCGGGTTCACCCGTCCTGGTGTCGACCCCGGCACGGGCGACTGAAGTCGCTGCAACAACGACCCGAAGTCCGCCTGCGCGGACTGGCTTGCTTCGGAGTGTAGGAGATCGATGTGGCACGTCCCGGCTTCCCGTGGCAGGTCCGGCGAGCGGGACGCGGCCGGTGCAGGACCGCAGGTGTGTGGCGGATCTCTCAGTCGCTGCTGTCGTCGGCGCGGGGGAAGGTTCGCCGGGACCGCTCCTTCGGGATGACAGGGTGCGGGTCGGCAGGTAGGATGTCATCTGCACTTCCCACGGTTGCCCGGAGTCGCGATGCGGACCATCTTCCACCTCCGACCCACGACGGTCCCTCCCCGTTCTCCCGGAAATCGCGCGATGCTGCGGATGATAGCTCCTTTCCCTGGTCGGCTCTTCGTCCGCGTGAGCCTCGCGCTGGCGATTGGTGGCGCAGCCCTGTCGCCGCAGGTGGCAGCGCAGAGTGCCGTCACGGGTCCGGCCGCGGACAGTGCGACGATTCCCCTCTCGTCCGCACTGGGCGAATTCTCGTGGCGCGTGGCGACGAGCGTTCCCGAGGCGCAGGCGTACTTCGACCAGGGAGTGCGCCTGATGTTCTCGTTCACCCCGGCCGATGCGCGCCGCTCGTTCGTGGAGGCGCGGCGCCTCGATCCCGCGTGCGCCATGTGCTGGTGGGGCGAGGCGTGGTCCCTGGGTCCGTACCTGAACGGCCCCATGGATGATGCCAACGCCGCCGGCGCGCACGCCGCGGCGACACGCGCGCAGGAACTCGCGGACCGCGGCGGCCCCCCGCTTGAACGGGCGCTGGTCGATGCGATGGCCGCGCGCTACCTCCCCGCGCATCCCGCGTCAGGCCGAAAGAGCCTCGACTCCGCATTCGTGAACGCGATGGCGGCCGTGTACGAGCGCAACCCGCGGAACGCGGAGGTGGCCACGCTCTACGCCGACGCGCTGATGCTGCTGGAGCCGCGGCGTGGAATCTGGCCGCTCACCAAGCCCTCCATCGCCCGCATCCACCAGGTGCTCGAAGGCGTGCTGGCGGCGGATATCGGGCATCCCGGCGCCTGCCACCTGTACATCCACGCGACGGAGACCACGCCCAGGGCCGGCGAGGCCCAGCGGTGCGCGGACCTGCTGGGGAGCGCCATTCCCGGCGCCAGCCACATCAACCACATGCCGTCGCACACGTACAACCGGGTGGGGCGGTGGGGGGATGCGACGCGCTCCAACATCCTGGCGTGGCACTCCGACCAGAAGGCGGCCACGGGCGAGGGGTTCGCCATCTACCCCGCGCACAACCTTCACATGCTGCTCTTCTCCGCGTCGGTGGATGGGCAGGGGGCGATCGCCATCCAGGCGGCGAGGGACTACACGAAGCTGGTGCCGGCGGACGGGGCCTCGTTCCAGGCGCTGACCCTGCTGCGCTTCGGGCGGTTCGCCGAGGTACTGGAACTGACCCGCAGCCCCGCGCATCCGATCCACGAAGGGCTGTGGGCGTTCGCGCGTGGACATGCGCACCTGCGCCTGGGGCAGCCAGACAGCGCGCGGGCGTACCTGGCGCTCGTCGACTCTCTCGCGCGGACCACGCCCGCCACGCGGACGTTCCGGCAGCATCAGCCCGCGCGCCTGCTGGGCGTCGTGAAGGGGATTCTGCTGGGCGAGCTGCTGCGCGGCGAAGGGCGGCCGGACGAGGCCGCCGCCGCGTTCCGGGAGGCGATCGCGCTGGAGGACGGGCTGATGTACGACGAGCCGGAGCCGCTTCCCTTCGCCGTGCGCGACTGGCTGGGGACGCTGCTGCTGGAGACGGGAAAGCCGGCGGAGGCCGAGCGGGTGTTTCGCGAGGGGCTGGTGCGCCGGCCGAACAACGGGTGGAGCCTCGTGGGGCTGGAGAAGGCCCTGCGCGCGCAGGGGCGCGAGGCCGAGGCGAACCAGGCGATGGAGGAGTTCCAGCGGGCCTGGGTGCGGTCGGATACCTGGCTCCCCGCCGCGCGGTTCTAGATCAGGGCTCGGCGTCCATCTCGGCGATGCGCCGCTGCAGGAAGCGGCGCTCCGGCTCCAGGCGCGCCAGGGCGAGCGCCCGCTCGTAGGCTGCGCGCGCCTCCGTCGTGCGGCCGAGCTGGCGGCAAAGGTCCGCCCGGGCCGCGTGCGCCAGGTGATAGTCGGCCAGCTCTCCGCCGGCGAGCAGCGGGTCGATCAGCGCCAGCCCCGCCGCCGCCCCGTCGCGCATGGCCACGGCGACGGCGCGGTTCAGCTCCACCACCGGCGATGGCTCCACCCTGGCGAGCACGTGGTACAGCCCCACGATCTGCGCCCAGTCCGTGGACTCGGCGTCCGCCGCCTCGGCGTGCACGGCCGCGATCGCGCCCTGCAGCGTGTACGGGCCGAAGCGCCGCGACGAGAGCGCCCGCTGCACCCGTGCGCATCCCTCCTCCACCTGCTCGCGGTTCCACAGCGACCGGTCCTGGTCCGCCAGAAGGACCAGCTCGCCACCGGGAATCGTTCGCGCCGCCCGCCGCGACTCGTGGAGCAGCATCAGCCCCAGCAGCCCTTCCACTTCCGGCTCCGGAAGCAGCTCCACGATCAGCCGCGCCAGGCGGATTGCCTCGCCGGAAAGGTCCGCGCGCGTCAGCGATTCGCCGGCGGAGGCGGAGTATCCCTCGTTGAACACCAGGTAGACTACGCGCAGCACCGCGTCCAGCCGCTCGGGGAGGTCGGCGCGCGAGGGCACCTGGTAGGGGATGCGCGCGTCGCGGATCTTCCCCTTGGCGCGGACGATCCGCTGCGCCAGCGTGGAGGGGGGAACCAGGAATGCGCGGGCGATCTCCTCCGTCGTCAGCCCGCAGACTTCGCGCAGCGTCAGGGCGATGCGCGCGTCCGGCGCCAGGGCGGGGTGGCAGCAGGTGAACACCAGGCGTAGCCGGTCGTCTTCCACGCCGTCGCCGTCCCACGTCTCCGGCTGGACGGCCGCCTCCATCTGCAGGGCGAGTTCGGCGACACGCGCGTCGAAGCGGGCGCGCCGGCGCATGGCGTCGATGGCCTTGAACCGTCCCGCCGAGACCAGCCAGGCGCGCGGATTGGTCGGCATTCCCTCGCGGGGCCACCGCTCCAGCGCGGCCGAAAAGGCGTCGTGAAGCGCCTCTTCGGCCGCGTCGAAGTCAGACAGCAGGCGGATGAGCGTGGCGAGCACGCGGCGCGACTCGGAGCGGTAGACCGCCTCCACCCGCTCGCGCATCCCGTCGGCCGCGTGCTCGTCCACGATCGAAGCCCTACTCGTCGCCGAAGTCGACCACCGGCCGCACCTCGATGCTGCCGATGCGCGCGGACGGGATCTTTGCCGCCACCTGGATGGCCTCGTTCAGGTCGCGCGCCTCGATCAGGTAGAACCCGCCCAGCTGCTCGCGCGTCTCGGCGAACGGCCCGTCCGTCGTCGACATCCTGCCGTTGCGAATGCGGACGGTGGTGGCCGTCGACACCGGCTGCAGCGCCTCGCCCGCCACGTACTGGCCGCTCTCGCGAATCCCCTGCGTAAAGGCGAAGTACTCGCCCATGAAGGCTTCGGACTCGCTGGCGGACATGGCGTCGATCGCCTTTTCCTCGTCGTAGATCAGGCACAGGTACTTCATGGGATTTCCTCTCGTGCGGGGGTGGGAACTGCCGTGAACATCCCATAGTCGTCCGGGGGAACGCCAAATCGACAATCCCCCGGACCTATCCGCAAGCATTTCAATTTTGCCGGCACCCGCTGCGGGCACCGCGGTCGGGCGGGATGGCAGCTCCAGAACCTGCCGGACCGCTTCGCCGCGCCTCCGGTGAAGTCGGGTTCGGGCTGGACGCGCAATACGTGGTGGATCATCACGCTGGTCCGCAGGTATCTCCTGTGCCGGTGGCACGCGGAAGTCATGCGAAAGAATTCCCCTGGATGGAGACGCTACCTGTGAGCACGCGAATGAAGGCGATGCGGGGAGCGGCCCTCGCCCTGGCGGTCGCGGCGGCGCCGGCCGCGGCCCAGGCGGTGGACACGGCAGCGCTGGGCGCCGCCGTCGCCGCGGAGCTGGCGCGCACGGGGATGCCCGGCGTGGCGGTGGTGATCGTGCGCGGGGGCGAGGTGGAGTTCGCGCGCGGGTACGGCGTGGCGAACGTGGAGACGGGGCAGGCGATGACGCCCGACCTGCTCTTCCAGGTGGGATCGGTGACCAAGCCGTTCACCGCCGCCGCCGCGCTGACCATGGTCCACGATGGACGGCTGGAGCTGGATGCCCCCGCCGGGCGATACGTCTCCGACCTGGCGTCGCGGATCGCCCCGCTGACGCTGCGCGAGCTGCTGGCGCAGACCACCGGCCTGGCGGACGAGTCCGCGGAGCACGGGGTTCACGGCGAAGGGACGCTGGTGCCCTACGTCCAGGGCTGGACGGGCGCGGAGGCCGTGCTGGAGCGCGGGGAAGCGTTCTCGTACTCCAACCGCAACTTCACCCTGGCCGGGGCGCTGGTGGAAGCGGCGTCCGGAAAGCCGTACGACGAGGTGGTGCGCGAGCGTGTGCTGGCGCCGCTGGGCATGCGCAACGCCACCTTCCGTCCGACGGAGGCAATCACCCAGCCCGTGGCGCAGGGCCACGCCGCGCGCCCCGGGCAGCCGCTGGCGGTCGTGCGTCCCCGCGCGGACGACACGCGCCAGTGGCCGGCCGGGTACCTGTACGCCAGCGCGCCCGAAGTCGCCCGGCTGGTGATCGCGCTGCTGAACCGCGGGAGGGTGGATGGACGGCAGGCGATCCCCGCCGCGGTAGTGGACTCCATGCTCGTGGCCCGCGCCGCCGTCCCGGGGCTGCCGAACGACGCCCGCTACGGTTTCGGGCTCTTCCACGACCGCATCGGGGGGATGGCCAGCAGCTGGCACTCGGGGACGATGCCCGGGTTCACCGCGATTTTCCGCGTCATCCCGGAACGGCGCGTGGGCGTGGTGATCCTGGGCAACCGCGAAGTGCGGCTCGACGCCCTGGCCGAGGCCGCCCTCTCCGCCGCCTTTCGCGAGCCTCTGCGTTCGCCCGCGACGGACGTGGCCGCCGTGGCGATGAGCCGCGAGGAGCTGGCGCGCTACGCCGGACGGTACACGGGGCGCTTTCCGCTCGTGCTGCGGATGGGAAACGGCGGGCTGCTGCTGGAGCGGTTCGGCGCCACGCTGTCGGTGACGCCGCTGGGCGGCGGCCGGTTCGCCGTGCAGGCCCCGGGCGCGCCGAGGCCGGACGTGTTCACGGTCGTGCTGCCCCGGGACGGGCGCCCCGGCTACCTGCAGATGTTCCTGTGGGCGTTCCCGCGGGACCCCGCCCCCTGACGGGCCAGCGGGTGGGGCTCAGAGTCCTGCGAAGACGACGACCATCAGGAAGAGGAAAATCATGATGGTGCTGCCCAGCCACACGACGCCGACGTACAGGATGGGGTAGATGAAGAAGGCCACCCAGCGAGCGTACGGCGGAAGCCGCTGGATCGACTTGGTAAAGGGCCGTTCCATCCTGCGGTACGAGCGCAGCAGCAGGTTGCGCGAGCTCTTCGCTTCGCGCAGCCCACCGTGCACACCGTGGGCGGTGGGATTCAGCCGCAGCCCCTCGTGAAAGGCCACGATGGCTGCGTGCGGATCGTTCCGGTCCAGCAGGTACCAGCCGCGGAGAGCATGCGCGGCGCCGCTTTCGGGATGGCGCACCAGCAGGCGCTGGATGGTGTCGTTCGCCTGGTCGTAGTAGCCCATCTCCAGCAGCGCCGCCGCCCGCACGGTGCCGCATCCCTCGTCGTCGGGGTTGTGCGCCAGCCCCTCGTCGGCGGAGGCGACGGCGGCCCTCCAGTCCTTCTGGTCCAGCCGGATCATCGACAGCAGGTGCCACGCGGCCACGAACTCCGGCGCCAGCTTCACCGCCTCCAAGGCCGACGCCGCGGCCTGCCGGGCGTTGCCGCGCGCCTTGACCACGCTGGCGCGCACGTAGTGGCAGAAAGCGTCCTCCGGCCACGCGGCGACGGCGGCGTTGGCGTGGCGCTCGGCATCCACCAGCTTTCCCTGGTTTTCCAGGCACAGCGCCAGCAGCGCGTGGGCGTCGCCGTAATCCGGGTCGTCCGCCAGCGCCGGGACCAGCTCCGCCGCGGCCAGGTCGTAGCGGCCCATCCGGTACAGCGCCCGCGCCCGGTCGGTGGGGGAGGCCGTCGCCATGCGGCGTGCGCCCGCTACATCCCCAGGTAGGCGCGGACCGGGTCGTACAACCCGCTCTTGTCCGCGTACAGGATGTAGTTGCGGGCCGTGTCGAACCACTCGCGGCTGGACGGCCTCACCTGCTTGGCGGCGGCCAGCAGGTCGCGCGTGGAAAGCGGCTCGGGGATGCCGGAGCGGATGGCGCCGCGCAGCTTGCCCTCTACCGCGCGGTCCACCACGTCCTTCAGGTCCGCCCCCGACAGCCCGTCCGTACGCTGCGCCAGGGCGGCCACGTCCACGTCGCGCGTGGGCTTGCCGCGCAGCAGCAGCTCCAGGATGGCGGTGCGCGCCGCGGCGTCTGGCGGCGGGACGAAGATGATGCGGTCGAAGCGCCCCGGGCGCCGGAAGGCAGAATCCAGGTGCCAGGGCGCGTTGGTGGCGGCGAGCACCAGCACGCCCTCGTTGGCGCTGGTCAGCCCGTCGAGCTCCGCAAGGAACTGGTTGACCACCTGCCGCCCCGCGCTGGTGCGCAGGTCTGCCCGGCTGCCCGCGATGGCGTCCACCTCGTCGAAGAAGAGGACGCTGGGCGCCGTGGAGCGCGCCTTTTCGAACAGCTCGTGCAGCTGGCGCTCGCTTTCGCCCAGCCACATGTCGAGCACGTCGTGGATGCCGACGGAGAGGAACGACGCCCCGATCTCCCCGGCCGTCGCGCGCGCCACGAAGGTCTTTCCGCACCCCGGCGGGCCGTACATCAAAATACCGCCGCCCGCCGTCTTTCCGTACGCGCGGTACAGCTCCGCGTGCTGGATGGGATGGATGATCTTCAGGCGGATCTCGTCCTTCACCCCGTCCATCCCGCCGACGTCCTGGAACGTCAGCTTCGGGCGCTCCACGCCGATCTTGCCGGGTGCCGAGCCGTAGTCCTCCTCGATCTCGTCGAACTCGTCGTCGTCCGGCTGCCAGTCGGTGGTGGCGGGCTGGCGCACGCGGCTGTCCTCGATCTCCGGTGCGGCGGCCGGCTGCATGGTCCCCAGCGCCTCGTCCAGCGCGGGGTCCGCCGAGCGCGGATCGGCCTGGCGGGCGCGGGCGTACGCGAGGGCGGCGGCGGCGCGGTCGCCCGCGCTCAGCAGCAGGCGCGCGTGAAGCACGTGCGCGTCGGCGGGGGCGCGACCGGTGGACATCACGTCCTCTATCACCACCAGGGCGGCGGAGCGCTTGCCCTGGGCGTGGAAGGTGCGCGCCAGCCCCAGCTGGATGCGCTCGTCCGTCGGGTCCATGCGCAGCGCCGCGCGGTAGTGCTCTTCGGCCTCGGAGAGGGCGTCGGCGGCCAGCAGCTGCTCCGCCAGCAGGGTGCGGAGCAACGGGTCTTCGGGCGCGGCGCGGACGGCCTCGCGCAGGCCGTGCAGGCGGCCCTGGTCAGCGCTCATTGGGTCCGTTTCCGGGAAGGTTGCACGGATGATGGGGCGGACATGGTACGATGGACGGACGGCGCCGCGCCAGAGCCGTCCGTTCCCGGCGCGTGTCGATCGGCTTCGGTGATTCAACGGGGCGCGTCCGCCTGGAACACGATCTCGCCGCCGATGATGGTCGCCGTCACCCGTGCTTCGCGGATGGCCTCGGGCGCCACGCGGCGGATGTCGCGGTCGATGATCACGAGGTCGGCCAGCTTGCCGGGTTCGAGCGTGCCCTTGATCCCCTCCTCGAACGAGGCGTAGGCAGCGGTGGCGGTGTAGGCGCGCAGGGCCTCTTCGACGGTGATCTTTTGCTCCGGCACCCACCCGCCGGGGTTCCGGTCGTCCAGCGTGCGGCGGGTGACGGCGGCGTAGATGCCCTCCAGCGGCGTGGGCGGCGCCACGAACCAGTCGCTGCCGAACGCCAGCCGCGCCCGCGCGTCCAGCAGCGCGCGAAACGCGTAGGTGCCGCGGCTGCGCTCCGGGCCGATTACCGCCGTGGCCCAGCGGCCGTCGTCGATGGCGTGGTACGGCTGCATGCTGGGGATCACGCCCAGCGCGGCGAAGCGGGGGAGGTCGGATGGCGCCAGGTGCTGCGCGTGCTCGATGCGGAACCGGCGGTCGCGGGCGCCGTTCCGGGCCGCCACCCGCTCGTACGCGTCCAGCAGCAGCGTGTTCGCCCGGTCGCCGATGGCGTGCACCATCACGTGGAGCCCGGCCGCGTCGGCGCCGCCGATCCACCGCTGCAGGGTGTCGGGGTCCACCACCAGTAGCCCGCGGCTGGTGGGATCGTCGGTGAACGGCTGGTGGAAGGCAGCGGTGTGCGAGCCCAGCGACCCGTCCACGTAGCCCTTGAGCCCGCCGATTCGCAGCCACTCGTCACCCCGTCCCGTGGCGGCAACGGTGTCCGCCAGCCGCGCCCACGTGTGCAGGGGCACGGCAGCGTACACGCGCGTCTTCAGCCGTCCCGCGGCATGCGCCCGGCGGAAGACCTTGAGATCGCCCCATCCGCCCACGTGGTGAACACTGGTGACGCCCTGCCGCGCCACGTACCGCATGGCGGCGTCCAGCGCGCGGTCGTTCAGCTCCGCGGGCGGCGCAGGGACCACGCGGTCCACCATCGCCATCGCGTTGTCGCGGAACACGCCAGCGGGCGAACCATCCGCGCGGCGGACCACCTCGCCGCCCTCCACCTCCGGCGCGGCGCGGTCCACCCCCGCGGCGGCCAGCGCGGCGGAGTTGGCCAGCGCCATGTGCCCGTCCAGCCGGCTCACCCACACGGGATGATTCGGGGTGACGGAGTCGATCCACTCGCGCCTGGGCAGCTCGCCGCCCCACAGCGAGTGGTCCCAGTCGCCGCCGGTGATCCACGTGCCGGCGGGGACCGTCCGCGCGTAGTCGCGGATGCGGGCGGCGAACTCCGCCGGCGTGCGCGCGTCGCGAAGCTGCACCTGGCTGAGGCGGAAGCCCCCGTCCACGAAGTGCACGTGCGCGTCGATGAACCCTGGTACCACCATGCTGCCCGCGGCGTCCACCACCCGCGTCTCCGGCCCGGCCAGCCGCCGCACCTCCGCCTCGCTCCCCACGGCGACGATCCGCCCGTCCCGAACCGCCACCGCTCGCGCGTCCGGCGCACCATCCACCCCGGTCCACACCGTCCCGCCGACCACCACCAGGTCGGCGGCGGGGGAGAGCGCCGCGGCCACGGCGAGGCCGGGCGCCGCCGGGGCACACGCGGCGAACAGGGCGGCGACTGCGACGAGCCGGAGGGCACGGGCGCGCGCGCCGGCATGGCGGAGCGGGGGGCGCGGGGAGCGCGCGGCGCGGCGGTGGATGGTCGTCACGGATGCGGTCGCGTGGGGAGTGGCGGGCGGTAAACGGGGCCAGACGGTCGCGCGGATGGAGCGCGCGGGTCCGAAATCCGAATGTAGCGCCGGGCTCGCAGCCACGCACGCGCGGCGTCCTGGCGTGCCGTGGCGTGCATGGGGATGTTGTTGCATCCACGATGGCGGATTAGGTTTCCCGCCAGGTACACCCCGGGCGACACCATCGCGCCTTTTCCTACCTCCGTCCCGAGCATGCTGGACCGGCACCAGGCCGAGCACCTGTTCCTGGAAAACCTCGGCTGGATCGAGCGCGTGCTTGCCACGCTCGCTCGCCGGCAGGGGCTTTCCGGCGACGACGCCGACGACTTCGCGTCGTGGGCCAAGCTGCGTCTGATCGAGGACGACTATTCCGCCCTCCGCCGCTTTCGCGGCGAAAGCGCGCCGTCCACGTACCTGACCGTGGTGCTGTCGATGCTCGCCCGCGACTACCGGGTCCGCGAGCGGGGCCGCTGGCGGCCCTCCGCGGCGGCGAGGCGGCTGGGGCCCACGGCGGTGCGCCTGGAAACGCTGGTGCACCGCGACGGGTTCACGCTCACCCAGGCGGCCCAGCTGATGCGCACGACGGGACACGGCGAGCTGGCGGACCGCGACCTGGCCGAGCTGTGGCGGCAGCTGCCAGCCCGCGCGCCCCTGCGCCCGGTCGCCGCCGCCGAGGAGGTGACCGCCGCCCTCCCGGCGGACGAGCAGGCGGACGTGCGCGTGCTGGCGCAGGAGTCCGAGCAGCGGCGGAACGAGGCGGAGCAGGCCGTCGCCCAGGCCGTCGCCAGCCTGCCGGACGAGGACCAGGTGATCGTGAGGATGCGCGTGTGGCACGAAATGACCGTTGCCGACGTGGCGCGCGGCCTCAACCTGCCGCAGAAGCCGCTCTACCGGCGGATGGACCGCATCTTTTCGCAGTTGCGGCGCACCTTGGAAGCGGGTGGGCTTTCGCGCGAGCGGGTCCGCGGGTTGCTGGAGGATCGCGCGCCATGACCGAACGGGAGCGGGATAAACACCTGACGGGTCCATCTAACAAGGGTGGACATCCTGACGAAAGGGCGTGGGTGAAGGAGGAACGCGGGGCCGGTACGGGCTCCGGCGATTGGGACGAGGCCGAGCGCCTGGCGGCGCTGCTCGATGCCCGCCTGGACGCGGACGCGCACGCCGACGTCCTGGCGCACCTGGCGACCGACGACGAGGCCCTGGCCGCCTACGCCGAGGCCGCCGCCGTAACGCGCGCCTTGGAAGAAGAGGACGCAGCAGCCGGCGTGACGCCGCTCCGTCCCGCCGCGCGCCGCGCTTCACCGTTCTCGGGACCGCGACGCTGGGGCGCGGTTGCCGCCGTCGTGGCCGCCGTCGCGCTGGCACCGCTCGCGTGGAATCTGATGCAGCCGCCCGGCCTGCAGGAGCCGGGTGCCCTGGCGGAGCGGCTGGCCTCGACCGGCACCGTGCTCCCGGCCGGCTGGGACCCGAGCCCTTGGGGCAGCACCCGTTCCGCCTCGGACCCGATGACGCTGCGCGCTCGCGCCATCCGCATCGGCGCTCGGCTCGTGGAACTGGAACTCGCGCTGCGCGGCCAGGATCCGGCCGCGGCGCGCACGGCGGCGCAGGTCGCCATCCTGCTGGGCGAGCTCCCGGGTTCGGGCTTCGCAGTCTCCATCTTCCGCGACATCCAGGCCCGCGCCGGCGCGCCGTGGGCAGAGTTGGAGCCGCTGATGGAGCAGGGCAGCGAAGCCGCCGCCATGGCCGGGGACGACGACGTGCGGCTGGGCGCCTGGCTCCAGGCGGCCCGCATCGCCGCCGCCCGAAAGGATGCGGAATTTTTCCGCACGCGCGCCATCGAAGCCGCGCTCGACCGCCTCGACTCCGACCCTGCCACGAGCGAGCACGCCCAGCGCATCCGCGCCCTCACGAACGCCGAGGGCGCCCGGGATTGGGACGCCCTCGAAAGACAGCTGGCGGAGATCCTCGATCAACTGGGGTGACTCCGCCCTGCGTCTGAGGTGAGCTGGACGCCGCGCCGGAGCCCGGTCCGGTGGGCCCAGGTGCTCGGCAAGATCATTGTCGGAGGGGCGCCGCCGGCGCCCCTTCGTGCCTCGTGGTCATCCGCGCCGGTCATTTGCGGCGCCGGAGCCCGCCGGTTATCATCCCCGCTCTTATACCCGGCACCGGAACTCAGCGCGGATCGGCGAGACGAGGCATGGCGGACAACGATTTGATGGAGAAGCTGGTATCCCTGTCCAAGCGGCGGGGCTATGTCTTCCAGTCGTCCGAAATCTACGGCGGCACGGGCTCCGTGTGGGACTACGGCCCGCTGGGGGTAGAGCTCAAGCGCAACGTCAAGGAGGCCTGGTGGCGCGCGATGGTGCACGAGCGCGACGACATCGAGGGCCTGGACGCCGCCATCCTGATGCACCCCAAGGTGTGGGAGGCCTCGGGGCACGTGGCCGAGTTCACCGACCCGCTGGTGGAGTGCCGCAACTGCCACCGCCGCTACCGCGTAGACATCCTGCTGGCCGAGAGCAAGGCCCAGGAGCTGGAGTCGGCGCAGTGCCCCAGCTGCGGCAAGACGGGCGAGTGGACGGAGCCGCGCAACTTCAACCTGATGTTCAAGACGTTCATGGGTCCCGCCGAAGACTCGGCGAACGTGGTGTACCTGAGGCCCGAGACGGCGCAGGGCATCTACGTGAACTTCCTGAACGTGCAGCAGAGCGCCCGTCAGAAGGTGCCCTTCGGCATCGCGCAGATCGGCAAGGCGTTCCGCAACGAGATCACGCCCGGCAACTTCACGTTCCGCACGCGTGAGTTCGAGCAGATGGAGATGCAGTTCTTCGTGGAGCCGGGTACGGACAAGGCGTTCTTCGAGGAATGGCGCGAGCGCCGGCTGGCGTGGCACACCGACGTGCTGGGATTGTCGCCGGACCGGCTGCGCTACCATCCGCACGAAAAGCTGGCGCACTACGCCAGCGCCGCGGGCGACGTGGAGTTCTTCTTCGGCGGCACCATCGGCGACGAGGGGTGGGGCGAGATCGAGGGCATCCACAACCGCACCGACTTCGACCTGAAGCGCCACCAGGAATTTTCGGGGAAGCGGCTGGAGTACATCGATCCCGCCGCGGGCAAGCGGTACATCCCGTACATCATCGAGACGTCGGTGGGCGCCGACCGCGCGACGCTGGCGGTGCTGGCCAACGCCTACCTCGAAGAGGCCGTGGAGGGCGAAACGCGCGTGGTGCTTGCCATCAAGCCCTCGCTGGCGCCCATGAAGTGCGGCGTGTTTCCGCTGGTGAAGAAGGACGGCATGCCGGAGCGCGCCACGCAGATCCACGAAGACCTGCGGCGCCGCGGCATCCCCAGCTTCTACGACGAGGCGGGCGCCATCGGCCGGCGGTACCGCAGGCAGGACGAGGCGGGAACGCCGTTCTGCATCACGGTGGACGGCGAGACGATGGAGCAGGGCACCGTCACCATCCGCGACCGCGACACCATGGAGCAGTCGCGCATCTCGCAGGACGAGATCGTCAACTGGCTGAAGGAGCGCATCGGCTGATCGTCTGGGGCCGGGGCGGGGGAGTGCGGACGGCGGCTCGCGGTGCGGGCCGCCGTTCTGTTGGCCCCACCCCCGGCCCCTCCCCGCACAAAACTGCTGTGCGGAGAGGGGAGAACTTCGATGGGGGTTCGATACGCTGCCGGTGCATGCCTCGGGAGCCCCCCTCTCCCGGCCTCTCCCCCGCAAACCGCGCGGGAGAGAGGAGAACGTCGATCCGGGTTCGACGGGCTGCCTCGCATGCCTCGGGAGCCCCCTCCCCCCGGCCCCCGTCCCCCGCTTCGCAGGCTACCCATTACCCACATCTCTGATAGGGGTGTCAGGGCCGAAATACAAGGCGCAGTCTGCAAAAATGCCGTGGGAGCGTAGGTTTGAGGCCGCGTCAAACCCGTCGTCGACGTAGGAGTGTGTGGCGTCTACGCACCGGAATGCGCGCTGCTCCGTCTCCCGAGTGGAC
>NZ_DASVSF010000020.1 GCF_036388275.1 Longimicrobium sp. | reverse complement strand
GGGTTCTGCCGCGGCCCGTTGCCTGGTCGGGTGGCGCCCCCGTGGGCTCTTCGGGGCGGGAACATGCAGGCCCGGCGGCTCGGTCCAGACCATCTGGGTGGAGTGCACGTCGGCGACGAACACCTCGCCGGCGTCGTCCAGCGCGCGCAGGAAGGCGGGCTCCTTGCCGTAGCCGCCGTCGACGCCGACCCAAGCGAACCGCATCCCGCGCGCCCGCGCCGCGCGCACGATCTCCAGCGCCAACTCCGCCTTCGAGCGCAACTGCCGCACGGACACCGGGATCCCGGCCCGGTCGCAGCGCTTCGGCTCTTCGATCCAGCGCTGTGGCAGATAGAGCCGCATGTCGACCGGCGCGTGCCGCTGGCCGTCGGTCAGCACCGCGAACACCGCGACCTGGCAGTTATCGACCTTGCCCAGGCGGCCGCACCATTGCCGGGCAACACCCACCGAGTGCTCCCCCTGCTTGTATGAAGCTGCTCTCGTCGATGATCAGGGCGCTGGTCGGCTTGCCACCGAGCAGACGATCCGCGTCACGGCCGATCTGCTCCACCACCGGCTCGTGCCGCCAGGGCGAGTTGCTGATGAAGTGCTGGAACTGCTGCTCGCAGCCCTGCTCGACCACCGTCGCCATCGCCGCGAAGGTCGCTTCCTCCGCCTGCGCGAGCCCTTGCAGGTAGCGCTCCGCCACCGCCGCGTTGTCCCGCGTCCGGGTCCGGAAGAAGCCACCGTAACGGCCGATGAAGCTACCGAACGCCACTGCGACATCCTCGATCAGCGATGCCGTCAGCCGTCAGCCGCACATACGGTCACCCGACGAAGTGACGACATCAGTTCGCCCCCTTCCAACTCCGCTCTTGTGGAGACCCAGTGATTCGAAGCGGCGCTTCGGCGTCAAGTGCGAGCCTCTTGGAGTGCTTCGCCGACCGCAGCCGTCCGAGCGATCATGCCGCCACGCCGGGCAAGTGAGAAATCTGACTTTGTCAAACTACCTGTCTGGTCGCGGAGCATTGTTGGGACCCGGTCGGGCGAGCCATCGTAGACTATGCTTATCGCTTCAAGAGCCTTCCGGCCGCAGCAGCACGACGAGGATAGGCCATGCTGCAGATCCATCCCAATGCCCGCACCACCCCTGCCGTCCGCGCCGAGATCGCCCGCTCCCAGGAAAGCAGCGGCGCCCTCGCCAAGCGCTTCGGCGTCAGCGCCGAAACCATTCGCAAGTGGCGCAAGCGTGGCCCCGAGGACTGCCTCGACCACTCCGCCAAGCCCCACAAGCTGCCCTGGAAGGCCACTGACGAGGAGCGTGCGGTGGTCTGCGCGCTCCGCCGGGCCACCAACTTCGCTCTCGACGACCTCACCTTCGTGGTCCACCACTTCCTGCCGCACCTCAACCGCGACAGCGTCTGGCGTATCCTCCGCGCCGAGGGTCTGAGCCGGCGGGCTCCGCCGGCCTCGGAGCGGCCGAAACGAGGCCAGGGCAAGTTCAAGGACTACGACCTCGGCTTCATTCACATCGACATCAAGCACTTGCCAAAGCTGCAGACCGCTGACGGCGAGCGGCGCAAGCGCTATCTATACGTCGCCATCGACCGGTGCTCGCGCTCCGTCCACCTTGCCGTCAAGGACGACGAGACCACCAAGAGCGCCATCGCTTTCCTCCGCGAAGCTGCGGCCGCCTTCCCCTTCCGCCTCACCCATGTGCTGACCGACAACGGCAGCTGCTTCACCGCCGCCTTTGCCAAGGTATGCGCGGAGCTCGGCGCGGAGTACCGACATACCAAGCCGTACTCTCCGCAAACCAACGGCATGGTGGAGCGCTTCAATGGCCGCATCGGCAGCGAGGTGCTCGGCATCACCGTCTACTCGCATGCCCAGCTTGAGCAGCTGCTCCGTGGCTTCAATGCCGCCTACAACGGCCGACGCCAGCGTGTCCTCGACGGCAAGACACCGAACCAGGTCGTCGCCGAGCGCCTCAAGAAGCGCCGCAAACTCGGCAACCCGAAGCCACAGGGTCGAGCAGGACCAGACGACATCGCCAGAGCTCGGCTCGTCGCTGAGGCCGCCAAGGAGGTCTCGCAACCAGACAGTTAGCCTTCGCGGGTGGAGCGGTTCAACCATCTGGCGTAGTTTACAAGACGCTGGTTGGGCTGGTGCTGCTGTTTGCCGGGCTGCGCCTGCTTCTGGACCAGCGCGAGAAGACGAGCACGCCAGACGGCCCAGCGCCGCGCCCGCCTCTCGCATG
>NZ_DASVSF010000019.1 GCF_036388275.1 Longimicrobium sp. | reverse complement strand
TGCCCGCGCTGCGCACCATCACGGTGGCCGGCGAGGCGCTGCCGGCGGAGCTCGTGGAGCGCTGGGGCGCGCGGCACCGGCTGTGGAACCTGTACGGGCCCACCGAGGCCACCATCTGGAGCACGGCGGCGGAGTGCGCCGACCCGGCGCGCAAGCCGGACATCGGCGCGCCCATCGCCAACGTGCGCGCCTACGTCCTGGACGCCGCGCTCCAGCCGCTGCCCGTGGGCGTGCCCGGCGAGCTGTACGTGGGCGGGGCCGGGGTGGCGCGCGGGTACCTGGGCCGGCCGGGGCTCACGGCCGAGCGCTTCGTCCCCGACCCGTTCTCGGCCGAAGGTGGCGCGCGCCTGTACCGCACGGGCGACCGGGCGCGCTGGCTGGCGGACGGGCGGCTGGACTTCGCCGGCCGGGTGGACGACCAGGTGAAGGTGCGCGGCTTCCGCATCGAGCCGGGCGAGATCGAGGCGCGGCTGGCGGAGCACCCGGGGGTACGCGAGGCCGTGGTCCTGGCGCGGGAAGACGAGCCGGGCGACAAGCGGCTGGTGGCGTACGTGGTGGGCGACCCGGCGGCCGGGGCCGACGTGCTCCGGGCGTACCTGGGCGAGACGCTCCCCGAGTACATGGTGCCGGCGGCGTACGTGCACCTGGATGCGCTGCCGCTCACGCCCAACGGCAAGCTGGACCGCAAGGCGCTGCCCTCGCCCGAGGGCGAGGCGTTCGCGCGGGGCGGCTACGAGGCGCCGGTGGGCGAGACCGAGCAGGCGCTGGCCGAGGTGTGGAGCGAGGTGCTGGGGGTGGAGCGGGTGAGCCGCCGCGACGACTTCTTCGAGCTGGGGGGCCACTCCCTGCTCGTGGTGCTGGCGGTCTCGCGCATCCAGCAGGTGCTGGGGGTAGAGGTGGAGCCGGGGCAGGTGTTCGCGTTCCCGGTGCTGAAGGACCTGGCGGAGGCGCTGGGCGGGGCCGCGGACGCGGAGGCGCTGCCGCCGATCGAGCCGGTGGACCGCGGCGGTCGCCTGCCGCTCTCCTTTGCGCAGCAGCGCCTGTGGTTCCTGGAGCAGATGGGCGGCCTGGGAAGCGCCTACCACGCGCCGCTGCGGCTGCGGCTGCGCGGCACACTGGACCGGGAAGCGCTGGCGCGCGCGCTGGACGGCATCGTGGCCCGCCACGAGGCCCTGCGCACCACCTTCACCGAGGTGGACGGCGCCCCGGAGCAGCGCATCGCCCCCGCGGATGCGGGGTTCCACCTGGTGGAGCACGACCTGGCGGGGCGCCCGGACGCGGAGCTGCAGCGCGTGATGGCGGAGGAGGCGAGCGCGCCCTTCGACCTGCGGCGGGGCCCCCTCGTCCGCGGCGGCCTGGTGCGCCTGGCGGACGACGAGCACGTGCTGCTGCTGACCATGCACCACATCGTCACCGACGGGTGGTCGCTGGGCGTGCTCCTCGACGAGCTTTCGGCGCTGTACGCCGCCCACGCCCAGGGCAGGGACGCGCGGCTCCCCGCGCTTCCCGTGCAGTACGCCGACTACGCGGCGTGGCAGCGGCGCTGGGTGGAGGGCGAGATCCTGCGGGAGCAGGCGGAGTACTGGACGCGGACGCTCGCCGGCGCCCCCCGGCTCCTGGAGCTGCCCACGGACCGCCCGCGGCCGGCGGAAATGGAGCACGCGGGAGCGGCGTTCCTGCTGGAGCTGGACGCGGAGCTCACGGCGGGGCTCAGGGCCCTGTCGCGCCGGCACGAGACCACCCTCTACATGACGCTGCTGGCCGCGTGGGCCGCCGTGCTGGGCCGGCTTTCGGGGCAGGACGACGTGGTGATCGGCACGCCCACGGCCGGCCGCGGGCGGCCGGAGATCGAGGGGCTGATCGGGTTCTTCGTCAACACGCTGGCGCTGCGCGTGGACCTGTCCAACGCGCCGACGGTGACCGGGCTGCTGGAGCAGGTGAAGGAGCGGGCGCTCCAGGGGCAGCGTCACCAGGACATCCCCTTCGAGCAGGTGGTGGAACTGGTGCAGCCCGAGCGGAGCATGGCGTACAGCCCGCTCTTCCAGGTGATGCTCGACTGGCGGAACGCACCTCGGGACATGGCGCTGCCGGGGCTGGAGCCCGGGCGTGTGGAGAGCGTGGAGCGGGACACGGCGAAGCGCGACCTGTCGCTCTCGCTGTGGGAGTCGGACGGGCGCATCGCCGGGAGACTCACCTACGCGACGTCGCTGTTCGAGCGGGAAACGGTGGAGCGCTGGGTGGGCTACCTGCGGCGCGTGCTGCAGGAGATGGTGTCCGACGAGTCGCGCGAGGTCGCGGCGCTGGCGCTGATGCCCGAGAGCGAGCGGGCGCTGGTGATCGACGAGTGGAACCGCACCGACGAGCCCTTCACCGACCTCGTCCTCATCCACCACCACTTCGAGGCACAGGCCGCGCGCGCGCCCGGCGCGACCGCGGTGGAGTTCGGCGGCGAGTCGCTCACCTACGCCGAGCTCGACGCGCGGGCCAACCGCCTCGCGCACCGGCTGGTGGAGCTGGGGGTGCGCCCCGAGGCGCGGGTGGCGCTCTGCATGGAGCCGTGCAGCGGGGCGATCGCCGGCCTGCTGGGGGTGATGAAGGCGGGCGCGGCCTACGTTCCCCTGGACCCCGCGGCGCCGGACGAGCGCACCGCGTTCATGCTGGCCGAGTCCGGCGCCCGCATCGTGCTCGCCGACGCGGCGAGCGCCGCGCGCCCCTGGGCCGCGGGATACGACGTGCTGGTCGTCGGTCGTGACCTGGACGCGGAGCTGGAGCGCCATCCCGCCACGCCGCCCGCGGTGCAGATCGGGCCGCGCCACCTGGCGTACGTCCTGTATACCTCCGGCTCTACCGGGGTGCCCAAGGGGGTGCTGGTGGAGCACGGCGGCGTGTGCAACACCATCGCCACCTTTTCCCGTCTGTACGAGAACGGGCCGGAGTCGCGGGTGCTCCTCTTCGCGCCGCTGCACTTCGACGCCTCGGTGCTCGACGTCTTCACCGCGCTGGCCAACGGCGGCACGCTGATCGTCGCCCCGCGCGAGGAGACGATCCCCGGCGACGAGCTGACCAGCCTGATGGCCCGCAAGCGGGTCACCCACGCCAAGTTCACCCCCAGCGCGCTGGCGGCAACCCCGTGGGCCCACCTCCCGGAGCTGGAGGTGGTGATCCTGGGCGGGGAGATCTGCTCGGCCGAGCTGGTGGCGCGCTGGTCCCCCGGCCGCCGCTTCTTCAACGGCTGGGGCCCCACCGAGGTCAGCGTCCGCTCCACCGCCTTCCAGGCCACGGACGGCTCCTTCCCGCCGCCGATCGGGCGGCCGCTGGGGAACGTCACGCACTACGTCCTGGACCCCGCGGGACGGCCCGTTCCCATCGGCGTTCCGGGCGAGATCTACGTGGGCGGCGCCGGCGTCACCCGCGGCTACCTGGGGCGGCCGGCGCTCACCGCCGAGCGCTACGTCCCCGACCCCTTCGCCAGGCACCCCGGCGCGCGGATGTACCGCACCGGCGACAAGGTGCGCTGGCGCGCCGACGGGATGCTCGACTTCGTCGCCCGGATGGACGGGCAGGTGAAGGTGCGCGGCTTCCGCATCGAGCTGGGCGAGATCGAGGCGGTGCTGCGCCGGCACGAGGACGTTTCCGACTGCGTGGTGATGGTGCGCGAGGACGTGCCCGGCGACCAGCGGATCGTGGCCTACGTGGTCGGCGGCGCCGGGACGGACGAGCTGCGCGAGCACGTGCGGCGGACCCTGCCGGAGTACATGGTCCCCGCCGCGTTCGTCTTCCTGGGCGCGTTCCCGCTCTCGCCAAACGGCAAGCTGGACCGCAAGGCGCTCCCGGCGCCGGAGTACGGGGCGGCGGACGACACGTACGTGGCGCCGCGCACGCCGACCGAAGAGGTGGTGGCGGGGATCTGGGCGGAGGTGCTGGGCGTGGAGCGGGTGGGCGCGGACGACCAGTTCTTCGAGCTGGGCGGGCACTCGCTGGTCGCCACCCGCGTCGCCGCGCGCGTCCGCGGGGTCTTCGGCATCGAGCTGCCGCTGCGCGCCGTCTTCGAGCGGTCGGTCCTGTCCGAGCTCGCGGCCGAGATCGACCGCCTCCGCGGCACGGGCGCGGCGTCCGGCGAGGGCGCCATCGCCCCCGCCGCGCGCGAGGGCGACCTGCCGGTGACGTTCGCGCAGGAGCGGATGTGGTTCGTGGACGCGCTGGACCCGGGAAGCCCGGTGTACGCCATCCCGTTCTCGTACCGTCTCACCGGCCGTTTCGACGACGACGCGCTCCGCCGCGCGCTCGCCGAGCTGGTGCGCCGCCACGAGCCGCTGCGCACGACGCTGCCGGCCGTGGACGGCGCCCCCGTGCAGCGGATCGCTCCGCCCGCGGCCAGCTTCGACCTGCCGGTCGCCGACCTGCGGCACCTGCCCCGGGACGAGCGGCGCGCGGAGGCCGACCGCCTGGCGGCCGAAGCCAAGCAGCACCGCTTCGACCTGGCGCGCGGTCCGCTCTTCCGCGCCTCGCTGGTGCGCGTCGCCGACGACGAGCACCACCTCCTCCTCAACGTTCACCACGCCATCGCCGACGGGTGGTCGCTGGGGGTGCTGCGGGAGGAGATCTCCGCGCTCTACGGCGCCTTTTCGCGCGGCGAAGCGTCGCCGCTGCCGGAGCCCGCGCTGCAGTACGCGGACTACGCGGCGTGGCAGCGCGAGCGCCTGTCCGGCGCCGCGCTGGAGCGGCAGGTGGAGTTCTGGCAGCAGGCGCTGGAGGGCGCTCCGGCGCTCCTGGAGCTGCCGACCGACCGTCCCCGGCCGCCGGTGGAATCGCACCGCGGCGCGCTGGAGCGCCTGGTCATCTCGTCCGACGTGGCGGCGGAGGTGAACGCGCTGGCCCGACGCGAGGGCGCCACGCTGTTCATGGTCCTTCTCGCCGCGCTGGACGTGGTCCTGGGCCGCCTGGCCGGGCAGGAGGACGTCGTCGTCGGGACGCCCATCGCCGGGCGGACGCGGGCGGAGACCGACCGCATGGTGGGGCTCTTCCTGAACTCGCTGGCGCTCAGGACCGACCTTTCGGGCGATCCGAGCTTCCGCGAGCTGCTGGGACGGGTGCGCGAGACCACGCTGTCCGCATACGCGCACCAGGAGCTCCCTTTCGAGCGGGTGCTGGAGGAGGTGCGTCCCGAGCGGAGCCTGGCGCACGCCCCCGTGTTCCAGGTGATGCTCAACCTCGCCAACTTCCAGCGCGGCGCCTTGCGCGGCGACGGCCTGGAGGTGGCGGAGGCCGAGGCCGGCTCGCTCGGCGAGGTGGCCAGCAAGTTCGACCTCACGCTGTACGTGCGGGAGCGGGACGGGGGGATTCACGTGGCCCTGGTCTACGCCGCCGACCTGTTCGACGCGCCGCGGATGCGCGGTTTGCTGGCGCAGCTGGAAGGCGTGCTCCGCCAGGCCGCGGCCGCGCCGGAGACCCGCGTGGGCGCGCTGTCGCTGGCGACGGAAGCGGCGCGCGGCGTTCTTCACGACCCGGCCCGGCCGATCGAGGCCGAGGCCTGGCGCGGGGCCGTGCACGAGACGTTCGCCGCCCACGCGGCGAAATCTCCCGAAGCGCCGGCGGTTTCCGATGCGGCGGAGACGTGGACGTACGCCGAGCTGGACGCGGCGGCCAACCGCATCGCGCACCGGCTGATCGACTGCGGGGTGCGGCCGGGCCACGTGGTGGCCGTCTACGCCCACCGCTCGGCGGCGCTCGTGCGGGCGATGCTGGGCACGTGGAAGGCCGGCGCGGCGTTCGCCATCCTGGACCCGGCGTATCCGCCCGCCCGCCTAGCCGCGCAGGTCCGCGCTTCCAAGCCCCACGTCATCCTTCTCGTCACCGCCGCGGGCGACGTCCCCGGCGACGTGATCGAGGCACTGGGAGAGAGCGTCAAGGGGGCCATCGTCCTCGGCCCCAAATCGGACGACCCGGACAGCATCGCGCGCTTTCCGGCCACCGCGCCCGCCGTCTCCGCCGGCGCCGACGACCTGGCGTACGTCGCCTTCACCTCGGGGACCACGGGCACGCCGAAGGCGATCGCCGGCACGCACCGGCCGCTGGCGCACTTCTTCGGCTGGTACGCCACGGAGTTCGGGATCGGCGCGGCGGACCGCGTCTCCCTTCTTTCCGGCCTGGCGCACGACCCGCTCCTGCGCGACGTGTTCGCACCGCTCTCCACCGGTGGCCGCATCGTCATCCCCGATCCCGGCCAGGTGGGCACGCCCGGGTGGCTGGCGGGGTGGATGCGGGACGTTGGCGTCACCGTCGCCCATCTCACCCCCGCGATGGCGCAGGTCGTCGCGTCCGCCGCGGATGCGGACCTCCCCGCGCTGCGCCTGGCCTGCTTCGGCGGCGACGTGCTGCGCGCGGCAGACGTGGAGCGGCTGCGCGCCCTCGCGCCGAACGCGGAGGCCGTCAACTTCTACGGCGCCACCGAGACGCCGCAGGCCATGGGCTTCTTCCGCATCCCCGACGACCTGGCGGGGGTGGGCCCGGCCGTCCCCCTGGGCCGGGGGATCGAGGGCGTGGACCTGCTGGTCGTTACGCCGTCGGGAACGCTGGCCGGAATCGGGGAGCGGGGGGAGATCGCCGTTCGCACCCCCTATCTCTCGCGCGGCTACCTGAACGACGCGGAGCTGACGGCCGCGCGCTTCATCCCCAATCCCCTGACCGGCGACCCGGCCGACCGCGTGTACCGCACCGGCGACCTGGGCCGCTACCGGCTGGACGGCGCCGTGGAGCCGGCCGGCCGCGTGGACGGCCAGGTGAAGGTGCGCGGCTTCCGCGTGGAGCTGGGCGAGGTGGAGGGCGCCCTGGCGTCGCACGCGGCAGTCAGGGAGGCGGCCGTGGTGGCGCGCGAGACGGGTCTCGTCGCGTACTGGGTCCCTCGCGAGGGATCGGTCGAGCCCGACGCGGCCTCGCTTCGGCTGCACCTGAAGGCGCTGCTGCCGGAGTACATGGTTCCCTCCGCCTACGCGCGGCTGGACCGGCTTCCGCTGACGGCGAACGGCAAGGTGGACCGCCGCGCGCTGCCGGAGCCGGAGTCGTCCGCGACGGACTCGCGTCCCGCCGCGCCGCGCACGACGACGGAGGAGATCCTGGCGCAGCTCTGGGCCGAGGTCCTGCGCCTGGACTCCGTCGGCGTGGACGACGACTTCTTCGCCCTCGGCGGGCACTCGCTGCTGGCGACGCGGCTGCTGGCGCGGGTGCAGAACACGCTGGGTGTCGTCCTTCCGCTCCGCGCGGTCTTCGAGGGGCCCACGGTGGCGGAGCTCGCGGTGCGCGTGGAGGAGATGCGCCGCGCCGGGCTGCCGGTGCTGCCGCCGATCGTACGTGTCGATCGTGATCGTCCCCTCCCGCTCTCGTTCGCGCAGGAGCGGCTCTGGTTCATCGACCAGCTGGAGGGCGGGAGCGCGCCGTACAACATCCCCGCCGCGCTGCGCCTCGCCGGCCCGCTCGACGCCGCGGCGCTGGAGCGGAGCCTGGGCGAGATCGTCCGCCGCCACGAGGCGCTGCGGACCGTCTTCCGCGAGATGGATGGAGGCGCGGTGCAGGTGATCGCGCCCTTCGCCGGCTTCGCGCTCCCCGTCGACGACCTGTCGGGGCTGCCGGAGACGGATCGCGAGACGGAGGTGCGGCGGCGCGCGCGGGAGGATGCGGCGCGTCCGTTCGACCTGGCCGAGGGGCCGCCCATCCGCGCCGCGCTGCTGCGGGTGGCGCACGAGGAGCACGTCCTGCTGCTGTGCATCCACCACATCGTCAGCGACGGGTGGAGCAGCGGCGTGCTCCTGCGCGAGCTGTCGGCGCTGTACGCGGCCTATCGCGAGGGGAGCGGTTCGCCGCTCGCCGAGCTGCCCGTGCAGTACGCGGACTATGCCGTGTGGCAGCGCGCCCAGCTGGCGGACGAGGTGCTGGACCGGCAGGTCGGCTACTGGAAGGAGCGGCTGGCGGGCGCGCCGGCGCTGCTGGAGCTGCCGGCGGACCGGCCCCGGCCGGCGGTGCAGTCGCACCGCGGCGCGCGGGAACGGTTCGAGCTGCCGCGCGCGCTGCTCGACGGCCTCCAGGCGCTGGGCCGGAGCGAGGGCGCCACGCTGTACATGGTGATGCTGGGGGCCTTCCAGCTGCTGCTGGGCAGGTACAGCGGGAGCGACGACGTCGTCGTGGGCAGCCCCATCGCCGGGCGGACGACGAAGGAGGTGGAGGAGCTGATCGGCTTCTTCGCCAACACGCTGGTGCTGCGCACCGACCTCGGGGGAGACCCCACCTTCCGCGAGCTGCTGGGGCGGGTGCGCGAGGGGACGCTGGGCGCGTACGAGCACCAGGAGGTGCCCTTCGAGCGGCTGGTGGCCGAGCTGCAGCCGGAGCGCTCCCTGGGCCACGCGCCGATCTTCCAGGTGACGTTCGCGCTGCAGAACGTCGACCGCTCCGGCTTCGGCCTCGCGGGGCTGCGGATGGAGGCAGCGTCCGCGGAGGTCGAGACCACCCGGTTCGACCTGGGGCTCACCGCCGTTCCGCACGACGGCGGCATCCGCGGCGCGCTGGAGTACAGCACCGATCTCTTCGACCGCTCCACCGCCCGGCGGATGCTGGAGCACCTGGAGCGGGTGCTGGAGCAGGTCGCCGCAAACGCGGACGTGCGGCTTTCGCGTCTGGAGCTGCTCGGCGAGACGGAGCGCGCCCGCCTGCTCGCGCTGGGCGAAGGCGCGGCGCCCGAGCTCCCCCGCGCCACGGTGGATGCGCTCTTCGCGCGGGCCGCCGCCGCCGCGCCCGACGCCGTGGCGCTGGCGTGGGACGGCGGGCGGATGACGTACGCGGAGCTGGACGTCCGCGCCAACCGCCTTGCCCACCACCTGCGCCGTGCGGGCGTGGCCGCGGGGACGCGCGTGGGGGTGTTCCTGGAGCGCGGACCGGAGATGGTCGTCGCCACGCTGGCCGCGCTCAAGGCGGGCGGCGCGTACGTGCCGCTGGACCCGGAGTACCCGGCGGAGCGGCTGGCCTTCATGCTGGCCGACACCGCCGCGCCGGTGCTGGTGACGGAGTCGTCGCTGGCGGACCGCCTGCCGCCCCACGCCGCGCGCATCGTGCGGGTAGACGCGGACGCGGGGCAAATCGCGGCGGAGCCGGCGGACGCACCGGCGGCGGGGACGGACCCGGACGCGGCGGCGTACGTGATGTACACCTCCGGCTCCACGGGGCGGCCCAAGGGCGTGGAGGTGCCGCACCGTGCCATCGTGCGCCTGGTGCGCGGGCAGGACTACGTTGCTATCGATCCCTCCGACGTGTTCCTGCAGCTCGCGCCCGCCTCGTTCGACGCGGCCACGCTCGAGCTGTGGGGGCCGCTGCTGAACGGCGCCCGCCTCGCCATCCATCCCGCCGGGCAGCCCTCGGTGGAGAGCATCGGGCGGGCGCTGGCGGAGCACGGCGTCACCGTCCTCTGGCTGACGGCGGGCCTCTTCCACCTGGTGGTGGAGGAGGGCATCGAGATCCTGCGCGGCGTGCGGCAGCTGCTGGCCGGCGGCGACGTGCTTTCCGTCCCCCACGTGCGCCGCGTGCTGGAGGAGCTGCCCGGGACGGCGCTCATCAACGGCTACGGGCCCACGGAGAACACCACCTTCACCTGCTGCCACCGCATCGCCGGGGCGCCGCGGGACGGTGCCAGCATCCCGGTCGGCCGGCCGATCGCGAACACGTACGTGCGCGTGCTGGACGCGGGGATGCAGCCGGCGCCTGCCGGCGTCCCCGGCGAGCTGTACGTGGGCGGCGCGGGAGTGGCGCTGGGCTACCTGAACCGGCCGGAGCTGACCGCGGCAGCGTTCGTTCCCGATCCCTTCGGCGGCGAAACCGGGGCGCGGCTCTATCGGACGGGCGACCGGGTGCGGTGGTCGGGCCGCGGCGAGCTGGAGTTCCTGGGGCGGGTGGACCAGCAGGTCAAGATCCGTGGCTTCCGCATCGAGCTGGGGGAGATCGAGGCCGCGCTGTCGGCGCACGGCGAGGTGCTCGATGCGCGGGTGATCGTGCGGGATGACCAGCCGGGCGAGCAGCGGCTGGTGGCGTACGTGGTGGGTGGCGCCCAGGCGGATGAGCTGCGAGAGCACCTGCGGCGCACCCTGCCGGAGTACATGGTGCCGTCCGCGTTCGTCTCCCTGGACGCGCTGCCGCTGACACCCAACGGCAAGGTGGACCGCAAGGCATTGCCGGCGCCGGAGTACGCGTCGTCGGAGGAGACGTACGTGGCGCCGCGGACGCCGGTGGAAGAGGTGCTGGCGGAGATCTGGGCCGAGGTGCTGGGCGTGGAGCGGGTGGGCGTGCACGACAGCTTCTTCGAGCTGGGCGGCCACTCGCTGCTGATCATGCGCATGCTGGCCCGCGTCCGGGACATGCTCGACCTGCGGATCTCGATCCGCACCGTGTTCTCGATGCCCACGCTGGAAGCCATGGCGGGAGAGATCGAGCGCATGCTCTACGAAGACGTCCCCGCCACGTCCGAAGACGAGGCCGCCCGGCTGGCCGAGTCCCACCCCATTGCAGGCACCTGAGATGTCGCTGGATAAGATGGCCGAGTCTCCGCGCCCGGAGCTTTCTTCCGCCGCGCGCGCGCTCCTCCAGGCGAGGCTCAAGGGCCGGGTCCGCTCGTCCGGCATCGTGCCCCGCGACCATCGCGACGGCGCTCCGCTCTCCTTTGCGCAGGAGCGGCTCTGGTTCCTGGACCGCCTGGAGCCGGGGGGCACCTCGTACAACATGTCCTGGCCGCTCCGGCTGCGGGGAACGCCGGACCCCGCGGCGCTGGAGCGCGCGCTGGGGGAGATCGTCCGGCGCCACGAGTCGCTGCGGACCGTCTTCCGGGAGGTGAACGGCTCTCCGGTGCAGGTGGTTCTGCCCTTCGCCGGCTTCGCGCTCGCGGCCGACGACCTGTCCGCGCTGGCCGAGGCGGAACGGGAAGCCGAGATGCGGCGCCGCGTCTCGGCCGAGGCGGCACGGCCGTTCGACCTGGCCGCGGGGCCGCTCTTCCGGGCGTCGCTGCTGCGGCTGGGCGAGGACGACCACGTGCTGCTGCTCGCGATGCACCACATCGTCAGCGACGAGTGGAGCCTGGGGGTGCTCTCGCGCGAGTTCTCGGCGCTGTACCAGGCGTATCGCGAGGGGCGGGAGTCTCCGCTCCCGGAGCTGGCGGTGCAGTACGCCGACTACGCCGCCTGGCAGCGCGAGCAGCTGGAGGGCGAGGCGCTGAACAAGCAGCTCGGATACTGGCGGGAGCGGCTCGCCGACGCCCCCGCGCTGCTGGAGCTGCCCACGGACCATCCCCGGCCGGCCGTGCAGACGTTCCGGGGGGCGATCGAGCGCGTCCATCTCCCGGCCGAGGTGCTGGAAAGGCTGCGCGCCCTGGCCCGGCATGAGGGCGCGACGCTGTACATGGTTGCGCTGGCCGCCTTCCAGGCGCTGCTCTCCCGGTACGGCGGGAGCGACGACGTGGTGGTGGGCAGCCCCATCGCCGGGCGCGAGCGAACCGAGCTGGAGGGGCTGATCGGCTTCTTCGTCAACACGCTGGTGCTGCGCACCGACGTGTCCGGAGATCCGACCTTCCGTGCGCTGCTGGGCCGGGTGCGCGAGGTGACGCTGGGGGCGTTCGAGAACCAGGAGGTGCCCTTCGAGAAGCTGGTGGCGGAGCTTCAGCCGGAGCGCAGCCTGAGCCACGCGCCGCTCTTCCAGGTGGCGTTCATGCTGCAGGACACCCAGGACGCGGCCACCGGCCTGGCGGAGCTGAGCACCGAGCGCGTCGACGCGGGTTTCGCCACCGCCAAGGTCGACCTGGCACTGACCGCCGCGGCGACGCGCGGGGGCCTGCGCTGCGGGCTGTCGTACGCCACGGACCTGTTCGAGCGCGGCACGATCGTGCGGCTCCTGGGGCACCTGCAGCGGGTGCTGGAGCAGGTCGCCGCGAATGCGGACGTGCGGCTTTCGCGGCTGGAGCTGCTCGGCGAGGCCGAGCGCGCGCTGGTGCTGGAGGAGTGGAACCGGACGGAGGCCGAGGTTCCGGCCGGCCTCTGCATCCACCAGCTGTTCCAGGCACAGGCGGCGCGCACGCCGGGGGCGGTGGCCGTGGTCGCGGAGGGAGTGCGGCTGACGTACGCCGAGCTGGACACGCGTGCCAACCGGCTTGCGCACTACCTGCGCGGCCTGGGCGTGGGGCCCGAGGTGCGCGTGGGGCTGTACGTGGAGCGCGGCCCGGAGCTGGTGGTATCCCTGCTCGGCGTGCTCAAGGCCGGGGGCGCCTACGTGCCGCTGGACCCCAGGTATCCGGCGGACCGCCTGGCGTTCATGATCCAGGATTCCGCGGTGCCCGTGCTGCTGACGGACTCCTCGCTCGAGCAGGGGCTTCCCGCGCACGCGGCGCGCGTGGTGGTGCTGGACGTGGAGGGGAGCGCGATCGCGCGGGAGCCCGCGCATGCGCCGGAGAGCGGGGTGGCCGCGCAGGACCTGGCGTACGTGATCTACACCTCCGGCTCCACCGGGATGCCCAAGGGCGTTCTGGTCCCGCACCGCGGGCTCCCCAACGTGGCCGAAACGCAGCGGCGGCTGTTCGGGCTGCGGGCGGACGAGCGGGTGCTGCAGATCGCCTCCTTCGGCTTCGACGCGGCGTTCTGGGACGTCCTGGCGGCGCTCGCCAACGGGGGAACGCTCTGCCTGGCGACGGGCGACGCGGCGCTTCCCGGGCCGGAGCTGCTGCGCTTCATGCGCGAGCACCGCGTCACCTTCGCCACGCTGCAGCCCACCACCCTGGCCGTGCTGGCGCCCGACGAGCTCCCGGAGCTGCGGACGCTGGTGGCCACCGGCGACGTGTGCACGGCGGAGGTGGTGGCGCGCTGGGCGCCGGGCCGCCGCTTCTTCAACGGCTACGGCCCCACCGAGACCACCATCGGCGCGACGCTGGGGGAGTGCTTCGCCGGTGGCGGAACGCCCTCCATCGGGCGGCCGTTCACCAACCTGCGCGTGTACGTGCTCGGCCCGCACGGCGACCCGGCTCCCGTCGGCGTCGCGGGAGAGCTGCACGTGGGCGGGGTGGGGGTGGTCCGGGGATACCTGGACCGGCCGGCGCTGACCGCGGCGCAGTTCGTTCCCGATCCCTTCTCGGGCGAGGCGGGAGCACGGCTGTACCGCACGGGCGACCGGGGGCGGTGGACGGTCTCGGGCGAGCTGGAGTTCCTGGGCCGGGTGGATGCCCAGGTGAAGATCCGCGGCTACCGCGTGGAGCCGGGCGAGGTCGCGCGGGTGCTGGCGGCCCACGCCGGGGTGAAGGATGCGGCGGTCGTCGTGCGAGACGAGCCGGGAGGGAAGCGGCTGGCGGCGTACTGGGTGGGCGCCGGCGAGGTGCGGGTGGAGGACCTGCGCGCGCACCTGCTGGAGCGGCTGCCCGAGTACATGGTGCCGGCGGCGTACGTGCGCCTGGACGCGCTGCCGCTCACCCCCAACGGCAAGCTGGACCGGCGGGCGCTCCCCGAACCGGAGGAGAGTGCGTACGTGCGGCGGGGGGGCGAGGCTCCCGTGGGAGAGGTGGAGGCTGCGCTGGCCGGGATCTGGGCGGAGGTGCTGGGCCTGGAGCGGGTGGGCCGGTGGGACCACTTCTTCGAGCTGGGCGGGCACTCGCTCCTTGCGATCACCCTGATCGAGCGGATGCGGCGCGCGGGGCTGCACACGGACGTGCGGACCCTGTTCACCACGCCGGTGCTGGCCGAGCTGGCCCTGGCCATGGGCGGAGCGTCGCAGGAGGTGGAGGTCCCCGCGAACCGGATCCCGGAGGGGGCCGCGTCCATCACGCCGGAGATGCTCCCGCTGGTGGAGCTCACGCAGGGGGAGATCGACCGGATCGTGGCGGGGGTGCCGGGCGGAGCCGCGAACGTGCAGGACATCTACCCCCTGGCCGCCCTGCAGGAGGGGATCCTCTTCCACCACCTGCTCTCCGAGGAGGGGGACCCGTACCTGCTGTCGAGCGTGACCGAGTTCGACACCCGCGCGCGCCTGGAGCGGCACCTGGCGGCGCTGCAGGCGGTGATCGGCCGCCACGACATCCTGCGCACGGCCGTGGCCTGGGAGGGGCTGCGCGAGCCGGTGCAGGTCGTCTGGCGGCACGCGCCGCTGCCGGTGGAAGAGGTGCAGCTGGATGCGGAGGCGGGGGATGCGGCCGGGCAGCTGTGGCGGCGCTTCGATCCCCGGCAGTACCGGATGGACCTCGGGCGGGCGCCGCTGCGGCGGGCGTGCATCGCCGAAGACCGCGCGGGTGGCCGGTGGCTGCTGCTGATGCTCACGCACCACCTGACGGGCGACCACGAGTCGCTGGAAGTGGAGCGGGAGGAGATCGCTGCGCACCTGGCGGGCCGCGAGTCGGAACTGCCGGCGCCGCTCCCCTTCCGCAACTACGTGGCGCAGGCGCGCCTGGGGGTGAGCCGGGAGGAGCACGAGCGGTTCTTCCGGGGGATGCTGGGCGACGTGGAGGAGCCGACGGCGCCGTACGGGATGCTGGACGTGTGGGGGGATGGACAGGGGCTCGGAGAGGCGCGGCTGCCGGTGGCGGCCGACCTGGGCGCGCGGCTGCGCCTCCGGGCGCGGGCGCTGGGGGTGAGCGCGGCGAGCCTGTGCCACCTGGCGTGGGCGCAGGTGCTGGCGCGGCTGAGCGGCCGGGAGGACGTGGTCTTCGGGAC